>JAZRTH010000960.1:0-5576 GCA_045651945.1 Thermoguttaceae bacterium | reverse complement strand
TTTCCCGGGGGCTTACGCACCCCGGCTCGCCTAACCTCCCCCATGGATACCAACCTGTTCTATAACGATGACGACCCGTGGCTGGCGGACGACGTCAGTCAGAAAACGACTGCTGAGATTGTATTCTCTCAGCCGCCGTTCGGTCCGTATACGTACCTTGTGCCGGACGGGCTGCTGGACGTCGTCGAGCCGGGAATGAGGGTCAAGGTTCCGCTGGGGCGAAACCGGTCGGTCGTCGGATGGGTTGTGTCGATGGCGTTCGCCAAAGACGGCGACCCGGTAACGGCAAAACTCAAGCCGATAACCGCTTTGGTTGACGACGCTCCGCTGTTGGACAAGCAATTGCTCAATCTGACGAAATGGATTGGCGAGTATTATCTGTGTCCGTGGGGTCAGGCGTTGGAAACGTCCGTCCCAGCCGGGGTGAAGTATCAGGCGGGAACGAAGCTGACTCTGTTCATCAAGCCGACGGAAAAGGGGCTTGAGGAACTCAAAGAGCGTCCGGACGCCATTCCCAAAGCGCAGTTGAGAGCGCTGCAAACCGCCGCGGAAGCGGAATCGCCGCTGACGCTGGGCGACATCGCGTCGCGCGCCAAATGCTCGTTCGGCCCGATTAACGAACTGCGCTCAAAGGGGCTTTTAATCGGATACAAAAAACGAGTCGCCCCGCCGGTTGAGCCGCCCATTCCGCCCGTTCTGGACGAGAATCTGGAACTCAACCTCCAGCAGAAATCCGCTCTGACGGCGATAATTCGAGCGATTCACGCTGGCGCGCCGCAAACGATTCTGCTTAATGGGATTACGGGGTCGGGAAAGACGGAAGTCTATATTCGCGCCATTGCGGAAACGCTCCGCTTTGGTCGTCAGGCGATTGTTCTCGTGCCGGAAATCAGTCTTACCCCGCAGACGTCCAAGCGGTTTAAAAGCCGATTCCCCCGCGTCGCGGTGTTACACAGCCATCTGACGGACGTCGAACGCAACCAGGAATGGACGAAAATCGCCAAAGGACAGATTGACGTCGTCGTGGGCGCGAGAAGCGCTATTTTCGCCCCGCTGCGGCATTTGGGACTGATTATTATCGACGAAGAACACGAAAACACGTTCAAGCAGGAAACCGCCCCGCGATACCACGCCCGGGAAGTGGCGCAGCAGCGCGCCCGACAGCTCAACATCCCGCTCATTCTGGGTACGGCAACGCCGTCGCTGGAATCGTGGCAGAGAGTTCAAACCGGGGAATATCAGCTCATCGCCATGCCGAAACGCGTCAACAACCGCCCGCTGCCGCAGGTGGACGTGGTCAACATGTGCGACCAGTTCGTTGCGCGTCAGCAGAAGGGGATTGTTACACGAAAACTGCACATCGCCATTTCCGAAGCTCTCAAAGGGAAACATCAGGCGATTCTTCTGCTCAATCGGCGCGGGTTCAATACGCAGATTCAATGCCCGGCGTGCGGAGAAGCGCTCAAATGCCCGTCCTGTGACATCGCGCTGACGTATCACAAAACGGACTCGATTGCCATCTGCCATTATTGCGATTACCAGCAGACCGTTCCCAACGTCTGCCCTAAATGCGGAACGCCGGGATTGAAGTACTACGGGTTCGGAACGCAGCGCTTGGAATCGGAAATTCACAGCCGGTTTCCCGACGCCCGCGTTTTCCGCATGGATACAGACTCCATGCACGGGACCGGGGCGCACGAACAGGCGCTCAGCGCGTTCCGCCGCGGCGAGATCGACATCCTGCTCGGAACGCAAATGATTGCCAAAGGTCTCGATTTTCCCAACGTTACGGTCGTGGGCGTGATTAACGCCGACACGTCTTTGCATCTGCCGGACTTCCGCGCTGGCGAGGAGAGGTTCCAGCACATTACGCAAGACGCAGGCAGAACAGGCCGCGGCGAGCTGGGCGGTCAGGTTATCGTCCAGACATATCAGCCGGACAACCCTGCTATTGTCGCGGCGTCGAGACAGAACTTTCTCGAATTCGCCGACGGGGAACTGCCTCAGCGGGCGGCTCTGGACTACCCGCCGTACACGAACATGGCGCGAATCATCCTCCGCAGCCAAAACGAAGAACAGGCTCAGCAGGAATCCCGCCGACTGCGCGAATGGCTTAACGCGGCGTTCGGACTAACGCCTCAACCTGCACCTAATCCCGCTCCCAAACGTCCCTCAGAACCTCTAACTCTGTTTGATACAGTAGACGAACCGGACCCCGCCCCAGCGCCCGTCGTTCCCGCCGCCGTCCCGCCGGAACTGAAACGACTGAAAATACTTGGTCCCGCTCCTGCGCCGATCTATAAGCTCCGGGACTTTTTCCGATTCCATATCCAGATCCATTTCCCCGACCGTTCCCGATTGCAGGACGTTCTCCGCCGCGCTCAAGAGGAATTCAAAACGCCCGACGACGTCCAGTGGGTGATTGATATGGACCCGATAAGTATGCTATGAAGCGAGTTGATTGAAAGGCGGTAATGGAGTGAGCGAAGCGGTGCGTGCCGCACGGGCGAGTGGATGAGGTTTTGCCTCCGAAAAAGCTTGTTTTGGCGCTACCCACTTCCAATCAGGAACCGACCTTGTCGGGCGGAATTACGCATTCGCCGTCAGGCGAACAAAATGCCGCGATAAAATTGGTTCGCCTTTGGCGAACTGCGTAACTCCGCTCCTGTTAGTCGCTTCGTTACCGCCTTCCAATCCAATTGCCGCAAAACTGCTCTTCCCTAATTCTGAAAATATTGCTATAGTCCCTCTGTATTATTATAGCGGTATACTTCAACCGCGTTTTGCTAACCGTTAACCGTATTGTATAAATTATGAAACAATCGCGAAGATTTGGTATTTTTTGTATTGTCGCTGCGGCTGCAATGAGCGCGTCGTTGGCGCTGGCGGATTTCAGCCTGTTCGGGAACAAACCCGCCGCTAACCCGCAGGCGAGTTTTGACCTCACTGCTAAAGAAGGTCCGTGGCTCATTACGGCGTTCGTTTTTACCGGCTCGGAAGCGAAAAGCTATGCTGACAAGCTGTGTCTGGAACTGCGCCGCGATTTCAAGCTCCCCGCTTACGTGTTCCACAAGGAAATCAAGCAGGCAAACGAAGTTCAGGGACGCAGTATTATCACCGGACACGGCAACGTCAAGTCGATGAAGCACATGAAAGACCCGAACGTCAACAGCTACATCGTTTTTGTCGGGAATTTCTCATCGATTGAAGACGCGAACGCTCAGAATACGCCCAAAAAAGTTCGACAGCTCAAACCGAACACGCTGCAGTATCACGGCGATTTCGACCTGGAAAATCCCTTGGCGGAAGATTTCGCCGCCCACGGTATTAATAACGGATTGGGTCCGATGGGTCGCGCGTTCCTGACGAAAAACCCGCTCATGACCCAGCAGGAAATGGCGAGCGCGTCGGCGAATTATCTTGACCCCAAAGTCGTTGGGTTTAATAAAAACGTCAAGTACTCGCTGCTCGACTGCCCCGGCAAGTACTCGGTTCAGATTGCCACCTTCCGCGGATTCCGAACGATTAACCAGAACGAAATCGAAAAGATTCGCAAGACGGGCGAAGTCAACGCCAAAAACACAATGACGCTGTCGGAGGCGGACGAAGCGGCGACGAAACTGACGGCGGCTTTGAGAAAGCGCGGCATCGAAGCATACTGTTTCCGCGATCATTACGCCAGCATCGTTACCATTGGCAGTTTTAACGATATTTCCATCGTCAACCCGCAAACCGGACAGACAGAAGCCATTCCGGAAATCCAGCGCATGTACAAGGAATACGGCGCAACACAAGACCCGACCAAAGGCAACGGCCCGGAATCGGTTCGTCTGAAAGTTATCGACGGCATCCCGCTCGACCCCGCCCCGATGATTATCAACGTCCCGCGCGCGCCGAAAAACGCCAGAAGCGCCGGTCTGCCAAACTTCTGGGGAAGATAATCGCGCCATGACAAGGGGGGGCAAAACTGCGATTCGCGTCTGAACAAAAACCAGCGCAAGAAATATTTACATACTTCGCGTTTTTTGTCCAAGACTCCCCCCTTGTAAAAAAGGAAAAAATGGTTATAATTCACCCCAAGTTTAGTATAATATATTTAGGCGGATTAAAAATTCGTCAGAAACCTAACAATACGAAAAGGATAAAACCATGTCAAAACCTGGAAGAATCGCAAAAAAGGCCAATCACGGCAAACGCCCTGCCAACGCTAGAGCGAAACGCGCCAAGCGTCGTCTGGTCAAAACCTGATTTAGCGTTCTGCTCGCCCTGTTGACGAGTCAAAATTACGCATTTATGTGAAGTGGTTAGTGGTAAATAGAGAAATGAAAAACAATTACATAATTGTTTTTCTTCTCTGATATTCGCTGACCACTATTCTTTGTTTATTTTACCAGCGCTGATTATTATGATTTCAAAAGAACCATATATCGATTTGTCGACGCTTGATTTTAACAACGTCATTGCTGATCGGGAAGAAATTAATAAATATAACGAACAGCGCTTTGAAATGCAGCAGCTGGACGGGATCCTTTATCAAAACGAGGAAACCGGCGTTGCCGTTGGTTACAAAGACATTACCAACGACGAATTCTGGATTCGCGGGCACGTTCCCGGCGCTCCGCTTATGCCGGGCGTTTTGATGTGCGAAAGCGCAGCGCAGCTGTGTTCGTATTTCGCCCAAAAGCTGGGCTTGACGGACGAAAATCATATTCTCGGTTTTGCCGGCATAGATGAAGTTCGATTTCGCGGCGTTGTCGTACCGGGCGACAAACTGATTATCATGATAAAGCGAGTTAAAATGAATCGTTTGCTGCTTTCCTGCGATTTCCAGTGCTTTGTCAACAATCAGCTGGTTTGTCACGGCAACGTCAAAGGCGCGCCGCTGGAAAAAAGTCAAATCGGAAAAAGATAATTTTCATCCGGCAATTGTATTTAACAGAAAAACGTCGATTGTTTGTTAAACATTCGACGTTTTTTCTTTTACGATACGATATTCCAGATTAAAATCCGGATCATATCCCGGACGGATTTCATGGACTCAAACACGGACGCAGGTTCGAATCCGCAATGGGTCTTGCAATGCTCGCATCGAGCGTCTTTTCCGGGTCCCAGCGCGTCCCAGTCGGTTTGATCGAGCATTTCCTGATACGTGTTATAATGCTTATCCGTAAGCAGATAACAAGGGCCTTTCCAGCCGATGGGATTTCTGGTCGGATTCGCCCAGGCGGCGCAGTTCATGTCGCGGCGTCCGGTTAAGAAATCCATGAAAATCGGAGAGGCGAACAGCGGGGTTCCCTTAAGCTGCTTTTCCAGTTCTCTGAACCGCTGTTCAATCATCGCCCGAGTCAGGAAGAGTTCTTCTTTTTGCTCTTCGCTAAAGGCGTCGTAGGAGAACGCCGGCGAAAGCAAAGCCGCGTTGACTTTGAGCGTTTTGAGCAGTTTGAACAGTTCAACAACGTCTTCGTTGGGAGTTTCTTTATAGAGCGTTGTATTGGTGCAGACGAAAAAGCCGGCTTTCTTTGCGGCTTTGATGCCCTCAATAGCCGTCTGAAACGCGCCGGGCTTGCAGCAGCCGG
>JAZRTH010000959.1:0-6175 GCA_045651945.1 Thermoguttaceae bacterium | reverse complement strand
CAAGTTGTAGTAAAGGGGAAAAAGCGACCAACGGGAGCGAATATATTACGTCTCGCGCGGCAGCGCGGTTCGGGAGCGGCGCCTCGCCGCCTATTCGTTATCTTCTTCGGCGTCGGCTTTTTCTTCGGCGTCTGCGTCTTCGTCCATTGGACCGAAAATATCGGCTAACGCTTTTTTCAAAACTGGTCCGCGGGCGTTGTCTGTAATAACCTTGCCGTCTTTTCCGATAAGAATCATGGTCGGAATAGCGGTAACGCCATAGTACTCGTCCATCGTTTGACCGTCAGCAACCAGAGCTTGTTTGTCCATCATTTGTTTCCAGGGCATTTCTCTCTTTTCGATGAACGTCTTGAGCGTTTCAACGTCTTTGTCAGCAGAAATTCCGATAACCTCAAAGCCTTTTTCGTGATAGAAGTCGTACAGCTTTTTAACGTTCGGTATTTCCCGACAGCACGGACCGCACCATGTTGCCCAGAAGTCAATCAGAACGACTTTGCCTTTGTAATCGTCAGCGTTATATTCTGATCCGTCGATAAAAGTTCCGCCGACGAGCATTTCATTGCCAACCAGCTCAGCGCGGCGAAGCATTCCTGCCAGCATCTTGCCGATCATGACAACTTGTTTGTTCTCCGCGTTTTTGAGCAGATTGAAAACTTTTTCGCGAACTTCACGAAGCTGAGTTTCGTCCAGGATTTCTCCTGCGTATTGCAAAACAAACCCCAATCCCTTAGCCTGAACAACGCTGACGTTTTTCCCTTCCTTTTCGGCTTTGTCAACAATGCTGAACAGAGCTTTTTTGGCTTTTTCAATGTCGTTGGCTCGCAGCGCAGATCTAAAATCGCCGACCAGACTGGAAACTTCCAGTTCGTCAGCGATTTCGTTCAGTCCTTTATCTCTGCACAGCTGCGGCAAGGCGTCGTACTCTTTTTCATAACTGGAATCAAGACTTTTGAGCTGTCTGAGAACCCATTTTTTCGTTTCGATTGAGCGGACAAGCTGTTCTTGAGTCAAAGAATCTTTAGCAAGAATTTTGTTGACAGCTTCGTTGCTGGCTTTGAGAGCGTCAGCCATACGCGCCTTGAAATCCTCTTCAGTTTTAGGGGTTGGTTTACCCATAAGATTCTCTCTTGTATGCAGATTGTTGATAAATTTGAAGTAGTCTTCTACAGTTCCCTCTTCCGGAACGTCGGCGTTGAAAACAGTTTCAGCCTTTTCCGCTTTTGGCGCGTCATCGTCTGCCTTTTTAGCGTCGTCTGCAAAGGACGTATTGACCAGCGCCATTGCCAACGCGGCAACGAGAGTCAAATAAAATGATTGTTTCATGATTTCCTTTCTGAAAGAATGAACGATGATGAAAAACAGAAAAGGATTTACCGTTTTTCCCTTTTTCTGTTATATAACAATAAATACGATTCTTTCGATAATTTGGTTCGTACGATTTTCTCAAACTATAGAAAATAAGCCGCAGGTTTACGCCCGCGGCTTGTCTTGTTTTTTAAACTTCGCGAACATTCTCCGCTCCTCCGCGTCTCCGCGTGAGATTTTTCCGGGAGCTTACGCACCCGGTTCGTCATCGTTTCAGTTCCTTTTCCTCTCGCCCGCTGATGGGGCAAGAGGAAAAGGTTGTTTGACGATGTTCTTTTTTTACGTGTTCTTTGTTCCGTGGGTTAAAACCCACGGCTATTAAAATTGAACCGCTAACGCGGTTCTAGCCCGGGAACTGACGTTCCCGGCTCGCCTAAATTTCTTCGCGAACATTCTCCGCTCCTCCGCGTCTCCGCGTGAGATTTTTCCGGGAGCTTACGCACCCGGCTCGCCTATCGTTCGAATCGCAGTTCGACTGGGCCGATTAAGCCGGACTTGTACGTCGGACCGTGGTAGTTGGTCGGAATGCTTCGGTAATGGTTCGCCAGCGTGCTGTAGACTTCAATTTCAATCCGGTTTTCGCCTTCGGTTAAGAAGCCGGTTACGTCGAGTTCCCACGGCTGGCAGACCAGAACGCCAACGGATTTCCCGTTGATGCGTACTTCCGCCGTCGCGCAGACGTCGTCCAGCGACAGGACGGTTCTCTTTTGCGTCTGTTCTTTTGTAACAGTAATCGTCTTTCCGTAGACGGCGCCGCCGGAATAGTAGTTCAATCCGGTTCCGTTCCAGCTCCAGTCAGTCAAGGCGTCAATTTCTCCCTGTTTGGTTGAGAAGATAATCGGTTCCGCAAACGCCGCTCCGCCCTGCAGGGGGGAATCGGGAATGATTACAGTAACGGACGTCGGCTTGACAGCTCCGATGCCGGAGCAGACCCAGCGCCGCGTTTTGTACTGAGTCGGATCGGTCGATGTAACGGGGAATTCTTTTTCGCCAACGACTACGCGCGGCGTCGATGTAACAGCGCTGTCCAGCGTGAGCGTCAGACCGTCCAGACCGGCGGGCGCGTCGAATTTATATTCCATCGTCGTCGGTTTGACGGCGCTGAACTCAACTGTATCGAGAGTATACCAGCTCATCGAGTTCGGGAACGCTTTTTCCTTCTGCTCTCTGGTCAGATCGTCCCATTCCGCCTGCGCCTGACGCGGTTCGTTCGCACCCGACAAGGTCGGTTCCTGATTGGACGCGGGTGGCGCCGAAACCGGCTTTTTCGGAAGCATAACCTCGTCCACTCGCCCGTGCGGCTTCGCACCCTTTTCCAGGAACCAGAAACCTCGTCCCGCCGTTGGATACGAGAGCGTCAAAACCTGCGGCTTGCCGGAAAGCTCAACCGTTTTCGCGTCGAGCGGAACAGGCTGATTGTCCAGGAAAACGGCGTCAGGCAGGTTCCCGCCTTTTTGAATCGTCGCCGTTCCCTTCCAGCAAACTGTAGTCGTTAAATAGTAGCGTTTGGGCGGGTTCTCGGTTACAAAAACGGTTTCGTTATGACCTCGTTGCTGCCTGCCGAAAGCGATAAAGTTGTCGCTAAAATTCTCCTTCAAGCCGTGCCAGCCCTGATGTCCGGGATTTCCTTCAAGACCCCAGCGCCATGAAAAATTATAGGGATGCCACGAGGAATCCAGCTTGTCTATTGATTCCACCGGATTGGACGTTGGCGCGGCAGACCTCGAAACATGCTTAGCCCAGAACCGCTGTCCGTAGCCAACGGTACACGGTTTCCAGTTCTCTGTTCCTGCAGCGCGATAGTACAATTGACGCGCTTCCGCCCCGATAACTCTGTTGTCGTCTGTTACAGGAAGTCGGAAATCGCCCCAGCGGTTGTCCATGGTCGGAATGAGTTTGAACGTCCACGGCCCTGTAAGCGGGACGACGTCAAACGCTTTCGGTTCCTCTGGAACAGCAACTTGCGCCTTTTGCGTTGAATCAAAGACAAACAGGCACGCTTCAGCGCTGGATACCGGAATCTGAATGGACGTATACCCGTCTTTGACTTTTGTAACAGTTGCGGGAGAGACTTTTCCCGTCATCGGATCCCAGCGTTCCGGACGTCCGGCGCAGCGGAACGACACGATGGAATTCTTTTCAGCGCCCATTACCATATAGACGTCGTATTTACCGGCTTTGCGGTGCAGATATTTAATCGGCGCGCCGGCGAGGACGTCTTGCGGAAAGAGGAAAACCTGTTTGTCAAACTCTCTCATTCCCGTTGTCTGAACCGGTACGCGAACGTTAATTCTGCCGTATCGGTGCAAATCGTGAACGTTGAGTGGGTCAAGCGGTTTGACAGCGTCGTTGTCGTTGAGTTTGTATCCCAGATCAAGCGTTGTAAATCGCGTCTTCGTTCCATCGGAAACGGCAAAGAACAACCCCGCCGTTCGGTTCCCGTTAGCGTCGTCGTCCAGAGCGTCAATTCGGATTTTATCGCCGTTTTTGAGCGTCAGCGTTCCCGTCCAGCCGGTTGTATAATCGAAGTTAGAACAAACGCGTTTGTCGTTGACGTACAAGTCGCCGTGGTTGTCAGCAAAGACTTTAACCTGATACTCAGCCGGCTGGTCAGAAAGCCCTTTGAGCGTTCCAATAGCCTGAATTTTGCGAGAAAGTTCTGTAGACCACGCCCAGTAGCCGGTAAACCCGCCAGGATAAACGCGAGGCTCGGCTTCTGGCTCAGTAAACTTGCTGTTTGTTTCGACGTCGGCTACTCGCTCCTGTGACGTCTGAATAATCTCGTCAACCAGCTTGTTCAGAACCGGGTCGTTCGCCCCGGCGCGATCCGAAACGATCGGCTTCTTTCCGTAGATGTAAACCGTCCCGCCGGCAAGTTGGAACTCTCGCAGTTTGGTTAACACGTCCCAGCGCAGGGCTTCCATAGACGGAATGACGACCGCAGCGAAATTCATGTTGGAAACGGACAGTTTCGCCGGCTCGTCGTTCTTTGAAGGAACGATCGACGCGCGAAGAATGGACTGCTCGTCTATAAAGGCGATGTCACGGTTTGTCGCATAGATCTGTTTCGCCAAATTGAACGCTGCGGACGTCGCCTCGCTCTGGTTGGCTTGCAAGCCGGCGTAGTACGGCGCAACGGGATAAATAATCGCGACTTCCGCCTGCCACGTCCCCTGGCTAAGAACGTACGACAGACGCTCGTAGTATTTCAGAAAGACGTCCATGTGCTTCCAGTACGGCATGCGGAAATGGTAGCACGGCGGCGCCCATTCCCAGTAACTGCCGTGAGTGGTGTAGTACAATCCATGCAGATTGAACAGCGTCGTTCCGAAAACGTAGTTCTCGTTGGTTGCGTACATCAACCCGTTTGGATTGGCGCCCCAGCCGAGGGAATGATAGCCTTCCAGCCAAACGCGCGGACGCTGATACAGGGCGCAGATGGACGCGGAAACCTTGTCTTTGATAAAGTCAGCGTGTCCGCCGGGCGTGTCGTGCCCGGGAGCCGTATACCATCGAATCGCGCGGAAATAATCGTGATACTGCGTCGGCTGGTAGCCTCGCCCGTTGTTGTCACAGCCAAAGGTCATCCCGCGGGAATAATGCCACATAAAAATCGGCTTGAAGTACCGCAATTCGCCCAGATAAACCTGAACGTCCATGACGTCCATTTTGGTTTTGGTCGTTGAAGCGCCCATGTCGGTAAACAAACCCGGAGCGACGCTGTAGAAGTCGTATCCCTTCACCTCGGCAAAGCGTTCAGCAAAGTCGTCCGTCCACTGCCAGCCGCGATACCCAAGATTCAATTCGTCGTTGAAGAAAAAGTTCAAACCGGCAGAACTTTTTCCATTGTGATCTTCAAACGGCTGGAAGAACTTGTCGATTACTCGCTGACCGGACTGCGGATGTAACGGGTTGAGCGTTCCCCCCTGAACTTCGTATCGATATTCCCAAATCGTGTACTGAGCCGCAGAAGCGTCTGCTGGAATATGATACTTCCCGTCCTCATCCGCTTCCAGCTTGAACCCGGGACCGGAAATGCGCCCGTTTTCTAACGGATAGGCGGCGAAGGCGATATGATTTTCCGACTTCCTTAGTTCAAACGTCGCGCCGGGTTTCGCCATGTTGACCTGATTCCCTTTCAGGGCGCGAGCGTTGAATTCCACCTCGTTGTAGACGATATCGTTGAACAGGTTTTTGGTGTTGTTCCAGTCGAGCGTGTACGTGCTCAAGCCGATTCCCATGTTGTACTTGGCGGCGACTTTTGACGCGTGAGAGTAGAAGTCCCACCATTCGTCAGAGAAGATGGGCGGGTCGTTGTTGTAGGCGCCCCAGCCCGGGGTGTCTTTGTGAGCGTAATTGACCTGAACGCCGGGAATTCCCTTTTTGTGCAGCTCTTCAATCTGCCATTCCAGACGCGCCTTGTCCAGCCGGTCGCCAGTCCACCACCAGAACGGGACTTCGCCGTACCCGTCAGGCGGGTTTTGGAAATTCTCCCGCAGGTTTTGCGGCGAGCGTTCCGGATACGCAATCGCGTTCGCCGGCGCCGGCGGCAGTTTGGACGGGTCGGACAGATCAAGCGGAGATTCGAACGCGAACGCCGTTGCCAGAGTCGTTAAGACGACCAACTGACATAACAGAATCGACTGAATGTTTAATTTCGTCATAATAGTTCTTTTCAGGCAGGGGGGGAAGGAAAACACGATAAACGCGAAAGACGCGTTTGCCAACATTCTACTAAGAAATTATACCCGGTAAAAAATTTAAAACAAGTCGTCGGGAAATATCATTTTGCGACAGGGGGGAAGGCTCA
>JAZRTH010000958.1:0-4662 GCA_045651945.1 Thermoguttaceae bacterium | reverse complement strand
ATTGTACAAGAAACGAAAACGAAATGCAAGAGGGTCGGGCGGCATTGGTTATGGGCGGGTCAGCTCGCACACGGATTTTACGGATTAGACGGATTTTCGCGGATTGGTTAACGACGTTCTTCCCCTAAATTCTTTCCTTGCTAAAGTTTTTTGGAAAGGGGAGTTTGAGGGGAAGAACGTTTATTATTGTTAAAAGAAAAAAGAGCGACTAACGGGAGCGGTTTTAATACGTCTCGCGCGGTAGCGCGGATTGGGAGCGGCGCCTCGCCGCCCGCTTACTCTTTCGCCGCGTCTAATAACGCGTTGAGCAATTCTTCCGTATGAGTCAGTAACAACAGATGTCCCGCTTGGGGAATAATTAAATCCGCATTCGTATTCTTTGCGGGAATTATCCAGTCGTTGGCTCCGTGAATTTGGGTTATGGCGGGAAACGGCTCCTCGTTCCGGTTTGACGCGTCATACGCCCAGACGAACATCATTTTCATAAACGAAACCATGCGCCACGTTGGCGACTGCAGAAACTGATGAAAAACCGTTTTATATTTCGTCGGAACCGCCAACAGTGCGATCAGCGCCGCCAGTTTGCTCAATAGAATCAAGACATACGCAATCCAGGTAAAGTAAACGAAAAGAGGATACCCAAGTCTATACCAGCGAGGAAACTCCTTGCCGCTTTTTACGGAGGAAAGCAGAATGCAGCGTTCCGCCTGAATCTCTTTGGCAATATATGGAGCAAGCATGCCGCCAAAAGAAAGACCAACAACTATACATCGAGACGACGGCGTAACGGTTTGAACAAGCCGCTTGGCGTACTCCTCCAGCCGTTCCACAGGCAGCGGTTCAATCCAATCAATCGCAGCGCTGTCCGGCAGAGAGGGTAACACTTTTTCGAATATTCTGGAATCGGCTCCTAATCCCGGGACGAATATGAATTGCATTTACAGGTTCTCCAATAAAATCTTGGGTTCTGACACCTGTTCCAGTTTGGGGAACTGTAGCCATTTTTTACAAAAATAGGGATCCTCTCCGATATCAAAACAGGAGTCAATCAGTTTTCCGCCCCGGTCGAATATGTAACATGACGGTCCGGATATAAGTCCCGGCAGCGGTATCGGAACCGGACGAATCCAGCAAATACAGGTTTCTTCGCCAGACTGAAATAAATACACTTCATAATGAGGCGTGTTTTTATTGACTAAATTTTCAAGAGAGCCAGCCACGACGTTTTCTCGAAACTCTTTTCTGTATCTGTAACTGTTTATAGCAATATTTGAAACAAATGCGACGATAACAGCAATCCCGACAACAATCAGAATCGCTTCTATAATTTTGCTCTTTCGTCCAGCCATGACTTTAAACCTCTGTAACGCTCAAGCCTTTCATATAAACCTGTTGGAAACAATCCATACGCTTAGTATATCCCATTCCTTGGAAAATTACAAGCCGGGGACGAGGGGAAAATGAGGAAAAGAACCGGCTCGTCTGCTGCTTTGCGAACTTTGCGGACTTTGCGTGAGGCTTTCTTCGGCGGACTTCGTCCGCGCCCCGGAATGGTTTTCGGCTGCGACAACTGGGTATGCGTAATTCAAACTTTTGGTTCGCTGCAACGTTCGCTTCGCTCACGCCCACGGGTTTACACCCGTGGCTCGCCTAAGCGTAATTCCGCTCCCGATGGTCGCTCCTTTACCGCCTTCCATTTCTTTGCGCTCTTTGCGTTCTTTGCGGCTTAAAATTTTTCGCCTTGCGGCGATGCAGGCGAGGACGCCTGCGGTCGGCGCGGACGCCGACCCTCCGAAGCGCAAAGCGCACCACCCGAGATGAGCGCGGAGCGTAATTCCGCATTCCGAATTCCGCATTCCGAATTAAACAACTCCTCCCTCCTCACTCCTAATTCCTAACTGATTTTCCACTGTTTTAGCAGAAGAAAACAGACTCCCCCTCGTTCCGCCTTGCAAAAAATATTTTTTTTGCTATAATATATATTGAAAAGAATTATAGGTTTTCCCTCAGATTGGCGATATAATTGATAATTGTCTATGGGGGAAGATAGAAGGATTATATTATGTCAGAATACACGCAAGCGCGCCTGGCGCGTCTACAGAAAAGAATCAGCAGTTCCTCGTTCAAGGCGGATGCGTTGCTGATCGTTAAAGAAACCAACGTTACGTATTTATCCGGGTTTACCGGCGACAGCACATATTTGCTCGTCTTTGCAGACAAAGCGTTTCTGCTGAGCGATTCCCGATACACAATTCAGCTGTCGGAAGAAGCGCCGGAAATCACGGCGTTAATTCGAGACAATAAAACGTCCCTTCTTTCTCTGGTTCGTCAGGCGATTGCCAACCATTCCGGCGAGAACAAAAAGTTCCGGCTTGGAATCGAGGGCGACGGCATGACCTACGCTCTGTTTACCGCGTTCAAAAAGCTCTTGGGCGATTTCGATATCGACGTCGTTCCCGTTTCCGGTCAGGTAGAAGCTCTTCGCGCTGTTAAAGACAAGTACGAGCTGGAACAGATTCGTCAGGCGGTTGTCGTCGCTCAAAAGGCGTACCGTGCTTTGATTGCAACGCTCACCCCGAAAATGACGGAACGGGACGCGGCTTTGGAACTGGAATACACGATGCGAAAGCTGGGCGCCCGCAAGGCAGCGTTCCCGACGATTGTCGGCGTTGGACCCCGCGCAGCCCTGCCCCACGCCGTTCCCGGCAATTTCAGAATCGAGGAGTCCGACCAGCTGTTAATCGACTGGGGCGCAGACGTCAACGGGTACAAGTCCGACTTGACCCGGTCGTCGATTACCGGCAAGCTGTCGCCCAAGTTCAAAAAGATTTACTCTATCGTTTACGACGCTCAACAGGCGGCAATTGCCGCGGTCAGACCGGGGCTAAAATGCAGCGAAATCGACGCGGTTGCGCGAGATTTCATCGCTAAAGCCGGGTACGGCAAATACTTTGGTCACGGATTGGGACACAGCGTCGGGCTGGACATTCACGAATCCCCGTCGTTCTCGCCCAAAGACGACACTGTCCTCAAGCCGGGCATGGTTATCACGGTTGAACCGGGCATTTACCTCCAGGACTGGGGCGGAATCCGAATCGAAGACGATATTCTGGTTACGAAAAGCGGCTGCGAGGTTCTCACCTCGGCGCTGTCGAACCGTTTGGAAGATATGATATACAATTAGTAAAACGTCTATGGCTAAAAAACTCAAGGAATCATCCATGGAAAAATCAAACGTAAACATTTTTGACGCTGAAAATCTGGAACAGCTTCTGTCGTTGATGAAGCAGTACGATTTGAACGAACTGGAACTCAGCCAGGGTACAACGCAGCTCAAACTCAAGCGAGGCGGAGAACTGGTCGCCGTTTCAGCGCCAGCAGTCGTTTCCGCTCCGGCTCCCGCTCCGGCGTCTGCCCCGGCTGCGCCTGCTGCCCCCGCAGAACCGAAAGACGACCCGGCTATCAAGACGATCAACAGTCCCATGGTCGGCACGTTCTACGCTGCGCCCAATCCCAACGCCGCTCCGTATTTGAAAGTCGGCGACACGGCTGTGATGGGCAAGACGGCTTGCATCATCGAAGCCATGAAAGTCATGAACCAGATTCCCGTCGACGTCGCTGGCCGCGTCGTCGCTGTTCTGGTTGAAAACGGCGCCCCGGTCGAGTTCGGTCAAGCGCTGTTCAAGATTGACACTCGCGGATAAACTTCGTATAGAATTTTAAGCGTTACAACACTTTTCATCACGCGCAAGAGGTCAACCCTCTGGCGCCATACGCTATGTTTGATAAAATACTTGTCGCCAATCGCGGCGAAATCGCGTTGAGAATCTTCCGCGCCTGCCGAGACATGGGCATCCGTTCGGTTGCCGTGTTCAGCGAAGCAGACCGGGGATCAGAATATTTACGTTACGCAGACGAAGCCTACTGCATCGGGTCCGCCAAAGCGCACGACAGCTACCTGAAAATTGACCGTCTTATTTCGACGGCGGAAGTCAGCGCCAGCCAGGCAATTCACCCGGGCTACGGCTTTCTGGCGGAAAACGCTCACTTTGCGGAAATCTGCCGATCCTGCAAGTTCGAGTTCATCGGCCCCACTCACGAGGCGATGGCTATGCTGGGCGATAAAAACACGGCTCGACAAATCGCCAAAACGGCGAAAGTTCCCACTGTCCCCGGCAGCGACGGTTTAATCAAAGACGAAGACGAAGCGCTCAAAATCGCCCGAAAGTTCGGATATCCGGTTCTCATCAAAGCGACAGCCGGCGGAGGAGGACGCGGAATGCGAGTCGCCCGAGACGACGAACAGCTCATTACTGGGTTCAATCAGGCGAAAACCGAAGCGGCTGCGGCGTTCGGCAACGGAGACGTCTATATCGAAAAGTACATCGAGAACCCGCGGCACGTTGAAGTCCAGCTCATGGCGGACAATTTCGGCAACGTCGTTCATCTTTATGAACGCGACTGCACGATGCAGCGCCGGCACCAAAAGCTCATCGAGGAAACCCCCTCGCCCCACATTCCGGAAACGACCCGAAAAGCCATGTGCGACGCAGCAGTTCGGCTCGTCAAACAGGCGGGTTACACCAACGCCGGGACAATCGAGTTCATCGTCGATAAATCGGGAGAGTTCTATTTTATCGAACTCAACGCCCGAATTCAGGT
>JAZRTH010000957.1:0-13601 GCA_045651945.1 Thermoguttaceae bacterium | reverse complement strand
CGGAAAGCCCTGGCTGGCAAACTATAAAAAGCTGCAAAAGGCAGCGGAATCCAGCGACAATTCAGAAGCGCAAACCGCTCTGGAAACTCTTGATAGTTATCTTAACGATGAGATTATCCGTCTGCTGGATTTGGCCAAAACAGACCCCGCGAAAGCGTACGTTTCGATTGACAGACTTAATCGGTCAATTAAAGGGATGAATCAGGAACGCGCTCTGGCAGACGTTGTCAAAACGCTTTCTGCTGACAAGAACGTCAAAGACTTATCTGCAATACTGCTAAATATTGCCGATTTCGAGTCCAACGCCAGTCAAATGAAGCCCGCTGCCGCTAAAAATAAAGCTCAGGGACTCTTCAATTCCCTTAAAACCTATTGCGATAGAAAAAATTTATCCAAAGAACTTAAAAAAGAAGCCTTTGACGCTGCTCGAGAGCTAAAACAAAAATACGGAGCCAGCAGTAAAGGATAAACAGGGTGCGTTCATATTTTGGGGGCAGACGGAACATAGAAAAATGCCCTTATCCTTTATGTAACCCCTAGATTTATCTATTCTTATCCCCACGTCTTTAGACGTGGGAAATAAAAACAATTCAAAAATCGCAGCTCCCAGATTTATCTGGGGGACTAAACAAGCGTTCCTCCCCAAACGCTTCCCTTCCCCTCTCTTCTCCGCTCCAAATGAGCGGAGAAGAGTTTTGGATCCCACGCCTAAAGGCGTGGGCTACGATTTTTTTGATTGTTCTCACAGCTGAAGCGGTGAGGAACAAACGCCTGGCTACGTTGACTATGTTCTATTGTTAATCTTGTTTATCTTCGCAACCCCCAAATTTATCGCACTTTGAAAACAGCAGCGCAAAGCGCTTCCTCTTATTCAGAAATAATTTTGTAAAATTCACCTAATATAATTTCTAAATAATAGTTTACGGCGTTAGAGAAAAAAATTTCCAAATTTTTGTCTCCGGCGCCTTTTCTTTTTTTCTAAATTCGCTATAATACCTATTTAGTTCAGATTGTGTATTATAACGATTAACCTATTTTAACGATTATGAGATCTACCCATTTATTATTGATCGCTCTTGCAGCTGTTGTATCAGCGCTTTTAACAACGAGCGTTCAAGCGCAGCAGTCAGCCTCATCGCCTTTTGTCGGCATTACTCAAGCTCAACAAATTTTCGGTCCTAAAATTACTCCTGAATCTCTTCAGGGAAAAGTTGTTTTCGTTGAATACTGGGGAACGCGCTGCGGACCGTGCCGTCAATCAATGCCGCATCTTCAGGAAATTTACAACCAGCTTGGCAAAACCGGATTGTTCTGCATGATCGGCAATCACGTTCAACAGTATTCCTCTGACACCGACAGATTTCTTAAACAAACTGGCGTAACGTTTCCAGTTTATCAGCAACTCAATTTGCCTATCAATAAAAGGATTACTTCAATTCCACAAGCTTTTCTGTTTGACGTTAACGGCAAACTTGTTGCGGAAGGACATCCAACGACGCTTGTCCATAAAATACCTGCGCTAATTCATGAAGCTTCGCTTATGAAGAAAGCCGAAATGCTTCACGCTATGGATTCTTCCAACGCTCCTGACGGACGGGAATTAGCTAATTCCAACAAAGGGAAATTTGAAAAAACAGCTATAGCAATGTTTTCTCCCGGCAAACCATGGCAGGAGAATTACAAACATCTTCAGACGTCAGATCAATTCAACACGATTTTGAAGCCACAAACAACCTTTTCGACTCGCCCAAATTACCCAAATCCAGAAGCGCTTCGATTGATCGAACTGGCGAAAACCAATCCCGCAATGGCATACGCCTCAATAGTTCAGTTCAATCGCTCAAATACAGGAGCAAATCAGGATCAAGCGCTTGCAGACGTTTTCAAAGCCCTTTCTGCCGACAATAATGTCAAAGAGTTGGCTGAAATTTTAGTAAAGATCGCAGACCTTGAATCCAGAGAAAATCAAATGACTCAAGCAGAGGCAAAAGCCAAAGCTCAGAGTCTCTTCCTTGCCCTTAAAGACTTTTACTATAGAAACAACCTGTCCATCGCCCTCAAAAAAGAAACCTGCGACGCAGCGCAAAAACTTAAAGAAAAATACGGATGCTCAGGAAAAAATACAGTAATTGTAAAATCAGAACTGAAGCTTAGTAGCAATTGACCGTTAAAGTCGGCGGCTTTTGAGCCATTATTCGTTGTTCATTAATAATTTTCCATTACCCTTTACTCCCATTTTTTGTTTTTATGAGGAAAAAATCCGGTCCTGCCCCTTGACAATTCCTCAAAAAACAATATTATATTTATTCAAGTTTTTTCTGTGTGGAACAGTTTATGTATTCCATACAGATTATTGTAAAATAATTTTTCTCCATTTCGGGGAAATCAATTCAACATACAAATCACTCAAAGGAGTAAAAAATGGCAGTCCCCAAGAGAAAACATTCCAATCATCGTACTGGCATTCGTCGTTCTCACGACGGCAAGTCCCCAATTCAGCTTTCCATTTGTCCAGAATGCCGTCAGGCAGTTCCGACTCACGTTGTTTGCCCCAACTGCGGCACATACATGGGACGCAAAATTACTGAAGAAGAAAAGAAATAGAATTTATTCAAAAAGCATTGTCAAAAAGCGCGAGAAATTAAAACTTTCTCGCGTTTTTTATATATTTATCAATGTATGCCAATAGAGGGTCTTGAATTTTTAATCAAAAAAGGTATGCTAGATAAATAATAAATGAGAGACGATAATCAACGGCGCATTGCCAATGTAATATATTCTCATTTTTATAAAATGGAAATATTTATTGTCTCGAAGTTTAACCATATAAAAGACCATGAGTAAAATCGCATTTTTATTTCCAGGACAAGGCGCACAAAGCATTGGAATGTGTTCCGAGCTGTTAGCAACCAATGAACGCGTGAAAGAATTGTTTAATCAGGCAAACGAAATACTGGGTTACAATCTGGCTGACATTTGCCTTCACGGTCCTGTTGAAAAATTGGACAGTACGGTTGTTTCACAGCCGGCGATTTTCACAGCGTCCTTTGCCGCGCTGGAAGTTCTCAAAGAGACAGAACCGGAAGCGATAGAAGGTTGTTCTGCCGCTGCCGGATTAAGTCTGGGCGAGTACACCGCTCTTACGTTTGCCGGCGCAATGACTTTTGAGGAAGGTCTGAAACTGGTTCAAAAGCGAGGCGAAGCCATGCAGGAATCCGCCGACGCTTCAGCAGGCGGCATGGTTAGCATTATGGGGTTGGAACGCGAAAAAGTCTCAGAGCTTTGCGCTAAGGTTTTGGAGGATTTGCCGGGTGAAACGCTCAAAGAGGCAAATTTCCTCTGTCCCGGCAATCTTGTGTTATCAGGAACAAAATCAGCGTGTCAGCATGCCGAAGAATTGGCGGAATCGTTTGGCGCCATGAAAGCGACTCCATTGGCAGTTGCTGGAGCGTTCCATACTCAAATGATGAAGCCGGCAGACGAAAAACTGGCGGCGGCTCTGGAAAGCGTCAATATGCAAACGCCTCGCATTCCGGTATATTCCAACGTTGATTTTCAGCCGCATACCAATCCGGAAGAAATCAAAGAGATTTTGGTCAAACAGGTTTTGTCGTCTGTTTATTGGGAAGATCTTATTCGTAAGACTCTTGAGGACGGATTCGATCAATTTTATGAAATTGGCCCCGGTCGCGTTCTGACCAGTCTTATGAAACGCATCAACCGTAAAACGCCATGCAAAAAGGTTGACTGCTAAAGGCAGGAGGCTTAATAAGGATACTTAACATTTTAGTAGTTCTCATAACTGTCATTTGAAAGGAATTCAATTATGGACAATCCATCTCCCATTACGGTAGATTTATCAGGGCAAAAAGCTCTCGTAACCGGAGCGACTCGCGGTTTGGGTCGAGCCATTGCCATTACGCTTGCCGCTAACGGAGCGGGTGTCGCCTGTATCGGGACAAACGAAGCAAAACTCAACGAAACCGTAGAATTCATCCGTTCTGCCGGAGGCGAAGCAGACGCTTACGTTTGCAACGTTGCTGACCCAGCCGCAGTTGCCGCCACTTGCGACGCTGTCATTGGAAAATGGGGCTTTGTAGACATTCTGGTCAATAACGCCGGGATTACCCGCGACAAGCTTCTGATGCAAATGGAAGACGACGATTGGGACGCTGTACTCAACATCAACCTTAAAGGAACGTTCCTCTTTACGCGCGCGCTTTCCCGATTGATGATCAGCAAACGCAAGGGCAAAATCATCAATATTTCCAGCGTTTCCGGCTTGATGGGCAATCCGGGTCAGGCAAACTATTCCGCGTCCAAGGCGGGCATTATCGGCTTTACCGCCACGGTTGCCAAGGAAATCGCCAAACGCGGCGTAACCTGCAACGCAATCGCCCCCGGATTTATGCAGACGGATATGACTGCCGCTCTGGGAGAAGTTGGACTGGACATCGCCAAGCAGACGATTCCGATGAAAAAAGTCGGTCAGCCGCAGGATATTGCCAACGCGGTTCTGTTCCTGGCTTCGCCGGCAGCATCGTACATCACCGGACAGGTTTTGGCTGTCGACGGAGGCATGACCTGCTAAATTACTGGGGACGAGAGACAGTGGGGAGTAGTTTGTAAGCTGCTAGCTATTAGCTACTAGCCATTAGCTTGTGCATTTGTAGTTCCCAGCGTTAATATTTAATGCCTGAAACTAAAATAACCAAGCTAGAAACCAGGAGCTAGAAGCTAAAAGTTAATCTCCCCATTCCCTGTTCCCTCTCATTATCGCGGACAATGTCCGCTCCCCGGAAACACGCTCCCCATAAATAAAATTTTTCTTTATCAGAAAAAGAAAATTTATAGGAAACTGATATAGACAAATTTCATAAAAACGATACAATAAACATATAGAGATTGTTCAAACAATTCTCTATATGGCGTTATGAAGATAACTTAACAATTTTTCGTTCTGGCAACAGAATAAGTTTTTTATTGGAGGACAAATCGTGTCTGAACAAGATATTAAACAAAAGGTTTTTGAACTCGTTTCCGAACACCTTGGCGTTGACATTGAAAAGATTACTGACGATACGTCTTTTATTAACGACCTGGGAGCCGACTCTCTGGATATCGTTGAACTGGTCATGGATCTGGAAGAAGAATTCGACGTCAAGATTCCAGAAGACATCGCAGATAAAATCCAGACCGTTGGCGACGCCGTTGCGTTCATTGCTGAACAGTCTGCCAACAACTAACGATTGTAACGTTTGGAGTGAGGAGTAAACGCCAATAACGCTTTTTACTCCTCTCTTGCAGCTAACTTTTATATTAACCACCTTAACATGGAAAAGCGAATTGCTGTTACCGGTTTTGGAGCGCTATGCTCATTAGGCGCCACTGCAAAGGAAGTTTGGGACAACGTTTGCCAGGGCAAGTCTGCTATTTCATCTATCAGCAACTTCGATGTAACAGCGTACCGCACACGCATCGCGGGTGAAATTAAAGATCTGGAAGCTCAGCTGCATCTTTCAAAATTCATTCTTCCCAAAGACGTCAAAAAGCTGGACAATTCATCAATTTACGGCATCATTGCCGCTCAAGAAGCGATGGATATGGCGGCTATTCCAGAGGATTATTACGATACATGGCGCTGCGGAACGCTTATTGGCTCTGGCATTGGCGGATTGCGAACGATGGAATTGCAGTACGATCGGCTTATCGCCAGCGGACCTTCCAGAGTGTCCCCGTTTACAATTCCCAAGCTCATCGCCAACATGGTCTGCGGCAACTGCTCAATTCGATTTGGACTTCACGGTCCGTCTTTTGCCGCAGTTAGCGCCTGCGCTTCCGGAGCGCACGCCATCGGAGCGGCGCTAGACATGATTCGTCTTGACCGCTGCGACATGGTTCTCTGCGGCGCAGCTGAAGCGGCTGTAACTCCGCTTAGCTTCGCCGGGTTCTGCGCCATGCGCGCCATGTCAGAAAGAAATGACGACCCGCAAAGAGCGTCGCGTCCGTTCGACAAAGACAGAGACGGTTTTCTCATGTCAGACGGCGCTGGAATGCTCGTTCTGGAAGACATGGAAAAGGCGAAAAAGCGAGGCGCGAAAATCTATGCGGAAATCGTAGGCTATGCTTCTACCAGCGACGCCAATCACATTACAAGCCCCCTAAACGACGGACGCGGCGGAGCGATGTCAATGAAATTCGCTTTGCAGGAAGCCAAACTCAATCCGGAACAAATCGGGTACATCAATACGCACGGAACCAGCACCCCGTTGGGCGACATTTCAGAAGTCAACGGAATCAAAGCCGTGTTTGGCGATTATGCAAAGTCGCTGCCGATTTCCAGCACAAAGTCTGAAACTGGGCACCTGTTGGGCGCAAGCGGTTCTGTAGAGGCTATCTTTTCCATGTACGTCATTAACGAGGGGATTATTCCTCCAACAATCAACATTGAAAATCAGGATCCGGAATGCGATTTAGACGTCGTTCCGAACGTTGCCCGAGAAAAGAAAGTCGATTACGTGCTGTCCAACAACTTCGGCTTTGGCGGTCATAACGCAACGTTGATTTTCAAACGATTTATGGACTAAAATCGCAGCTGGCAAACAGTCATTACACAAGCGAGACAATAACACAAAGCGGGAGGAACGCATTAGCAAACCTCCCGCTTTGTGATTTATCCGACAGTCTGGCTGGACTGGCGCCTGTACGTTTAGAAAACAACAGGACCGCTTCCCAGACGAACCTTAAAAATCACCGCCGCTTCTGTACTTGCTTTCCAGGGATTTAAGCGACGTCTCCGACTTCTTCAAATCGGACGGCTTGTACGCGCCCAGATTCACGCCTCGAGATTTAAGCAGGCAGTACGCTGCAACGCGAACGCCAAGGGTTTCATCTCGCAAATCCATGATCAGATCGCTCATATCTTCGTTGGAAAGTTCGTTGTGATATTTCCAGAGAATTTCGTAAATGCGTTCTCCGTTGTCGTCGTACCGTTTTTTCAGTTCGTCCAATGCGCTTTGGGCATTAACCGGGCTTTTGAGAATGGAATCCTGAAGAACGATAAATTCGTCCATCCAGACGGGGTAGCGATCCTCTTTGTTGAAGTCTTCAACCAGAGTCGAGTACTGGCCAACCATCGACAAGGAAATCAAAACCGTTTGGCGCAGCTCTTTGCTAATCGTCTTGTTGTCAATGATTTCAGAGAGCATAATTCCAATTGGCTTAGCGCCCGTCAAACGCTTTTCCAGATCGGAGGCCGGCGGAGTTTCGTTCTGAATCCAGTCTGCCGGCGATCCCTGAGGATTGAGCGTTCCAGACTGACAATCGATAAACGTGGACGACGCAACTGAACTCTGCGTTCCGTTGTATATCAAATTCGCATTGCCAAGCAATAATGAAATTGTACCGTAAAAACGGGCGGGACTCAAAGCGGGATCGTCTTCCGGCTTGAGAACGTCCGCTTCAAAAGCGACTTTGACGGATGGCTGATTGATTTCCAGAACCGCAGGCAGCTTCGCGCATTTAACAACAATTTTTCTGGTAAACGCTTTGCTTGTTACTAAAATCAAACGACCGTACTCCAGCGTGAGCTGAATCTCGTCTTGCGTGGACTTCGGTGAAATCGACACTCTCGCCGGACCAACCAGTCGAAGACGAACGTCGCTGCCCAAACTTACGTCAGGACGATAGTCAGGAAACGCCAAAAGCGTGTCGCCCGAACGAACAGACGAACTTTCAGACATTCGCCGCCACATTTCACCCTCTCCGTAGGCTTTGAACGCCAAAATTTGGGGCTCGACTCCCTTGCGCTTGACAAACTGTCCCAATTCGACCAGCTCTTGAGGAGAATCGTCTTCAAAAAGGTCTGTGGATTTGTCGTCTGCATTTTCCTTTTCTGCTATTGAATCCGCCGCGTTTTCCGATGGAACGTCGTCAATGCCGAGATCGTCTTCCGGTTCAGTCGCCTCTGCCGGATTGTCGTCTGTCGCTGGAGTTTTATCTGCGCCGTTTTCAGAAGCGTTATCCTCCAGAGCAGGAAGGGAATCAATAGCGTTTTCCGGATTTGCCGCAGGAGCAGGCGTTTCGTCTGCTGCGTCTTCCGGAGTTTCAGATTGATCGTCAATCGGTTCTAATGGAGGGAGTTCATTGTCTGCCTCGTTGTTTGCCGGTTCAGTTTGAGCGTCAGCGTTTGAATTCTCAGTCGGTTGAGGCGCCGCCGCAGCCGGGACCTTATCTGACGGCGTTTCGGACAAGGCGTCTGACGACGTATTATCTGCAGACTTTTTTGCTGGAACGTCAGAAGAATCTGTGGACTTCGCCTCTTCTTCCGCCGCCGCATTGTCTTTGTTAGCCACTTCTGACGAGCCTTTGTGTCTTGGTCCCAGGAACAAAACGACAAACAGAACAATCAAAGCCGCCATCGCAGCAAGGCTTAAAATCCAGGTCAGGTTCTGTCGCGGTTTTTCCTGCGTCTCCATTTCTGGAGTTATCATCTGAGCGTACTGTTCCAAAGCCGCTTGAGGATCTGTCAAGTTGGATTGATTGTCTGCAGACGGCTCCAAAGACGGTTCTGGAGCAGACGCTGCATTTTGAAAGGCCGGCGGCGTTGGACGTTCAGGAGGTTCCGGAATTGAATCTGTTTTTTCGACCGACGCAGCGGCTTTACGATCCAGATTCAGTTTTAAGCTTTGACCTCCGCCCAAAATTCCAGACGCGCCGCTGAGAATGCCGGACAAACTCGCCATGAATCCGGACGACGCCGGAGCCGGTTCTTCAAAGCCCCCTCCCAAGTCTACAGACTCTTCATTTGAAACATGTTCTGGAGCGGAGTAAATTTTTTCTCGCCATGACGGGTCAACTTCCGCCGGTTCAATTTGAACGACCGTTAAAATCTGATGACAGGCGCTCACTTCGCCCAGCTGACGATCGGAACTGATGCAAAGACGTTCGTATTCCGGCGATTCCTCTGACGAAAGAACGTTGTCGAGATATTCCGCCGTTACGTTGGGATCCAAATGCAAACCTTTATCCAGAACGTCTGGAGCGCCCAATTCCGGGCGGGTCATCACAGATCGAATTCTGTTACAAAGGTTGTTTGCCGCTTCATTTTTGCTCAGCAGAGCTTCAAATTCTTCCGCATCTTGCTGCGGCAAAAGATTGTCTATATACGCTAAGAGAGTGCGAAGGGTCAGTTTCATGGCGCCTTGTGAGGTTAAATTGTTGTCAGAACCGCTCAACGCTCAGAACGACGACGATCTGAAATAAGCCCAATTACAGGATATAAAACCTCATTAAGCGGTCTGGCTCTATTAATAGTGCCTTTCGCTGCCTGTTTTCGTACAAAAATATTCTCGTTTTAAAAAATCTATTAAAACAGACACAAATTAGAATCGTTTAATTCAATTTATCAAGAGACCAGAGTGGGAATCTGACTCTGTTCATCGTTTGTTTCTGTCGTCGCCGCTTCTTGAGCCAAGCGAATAGCCTCTTCGATTTGCTTGTCAAGTTCTTCCAAACTTGCCAAAATCGCATCGTGGCGAGCGTCCAGCTCCATGAGCGTTTCAATCTGTTTGAATTTTTCGCTATCCATTTTTCCAAATTTTATTATTTTAAATTTTGACAATACGGGTTATATCGATTATACCCTTTATACAATTTCGGCGCTTTTCTTGAAAAAATCCAGTAAAGAGCAAAAAAGTCTGGAATTCTTTTAAAAAAACGGATTTGGACCAAACGCTCTGCTTGTCTGTCTTTTTTCAAATTGTCGACAGCCGTTATCGGTTTACCCTGTTTTGAGAGGCGGCTGACGGGGACAGTTCCGGAGGAAGGATTTCATCAACCAGCGGGGATTCTCGACGTATTTGGAGATGATTTATCGGACCTTCCATCCGAACGCGCATAACATTTTTACTCACGCCGCGAAAAACGTCGTGAATAACGGGAATGTAATAATCGCCCTTTCCTACAAGCGTGTAGAAAGACATATTGACCCGTTTGTTAAAATCCATTTCTCCTTTTCCATACAGGCTGATGGCGTCGCCGCGGAGATTAAATTTGTCAAAAAACAGGTGCGGCCCTGCAATTCGGAACGCGGCTTCTGCATCGCTGAACGCATTTTGACTGGGTTGCTTGATGCTCAATAATTTGAGCATGGAAACCATTGCAGGCAGATGATAAATATCTGCTTCCTTAAGCCGCAATTCGCCTCGACCGCCCAGAGAGTTCATATCGCCTGCTACGCCCCACATGTTCACGACTACATGGAATTTTCCCATCAACCGTTCCGATTCCGTAACCTCTCCGCATTGCTCAAGTCGAGCGTTTTGCAAAGCAGCATAGACGCCAAATCGCGAAACGTCTCCGGAAAGCATTACAATATCGGCAAAGAAATCCCCTCCAAACACTTTGGCGGAAAGGGAATGCGGTTGACCGTCAGTAATGGCATTAATCGGTCTTTGAAACGTGTTGGAAGCGTCAGGAAAAATGCGTTTCATAACTTCTGAAGCGCCTGTTCCGAAAAACAACTGGTTGTTATTAATCTGATACGGACCTTTGATGTTGGAAAACTGAATCATGTTCCACAACGCGCTTTCGATGGCAAGCTGTCCCTCAGAGTAAAATTCCCCATTGACCATGTAACCGGCAGTCGTTATTCCACCGCAAATGCCGCGAAGCGTAATTCCCTTGTTTATCGAGACTTCCTGAACGCCAATTTCTCCGTTCCATTGCGCTGACAAGGGCTTGGGATTTTTGTAATTGTAATTCAAATTGATATTGCCGCGATAATGCAGCGGGCCATTCAAATTCAACGACGTTATGGATTTTCGCATGTCTTCCGGAATCGTTTCGATTAAATCGCGATCCATTTTCAGACGATCCACTGCAACCCTGGAAAGATTCGCTTTCCATCCAGAGCCAGGAACAACCAAGCCGTCGATTTGGCAGCACAGCAGCGTTTGGTTATGATACCCTGTAAAGTCTTTGACGGCAAAGCGTCCGTCTTCGTAATCAATCGTTCCAGACACTTTGTCCAGCCGATACGGAAAAGCATTTGCCCGGATGGAGAATTCCTCTCCAATCGGAACCGCGTGAATTTTCAGTTTCGGACCTTTATCGACGCCCAAACGCATGGCGATGTCCACTTGAGCGTCAACGGATCCGGTTATACCCAAACCATTGATAAGCTTGGCGCTCTCTTCCGGCATGGACGAAGAAAGAACCTTATCCACCGGCAAGTCGGACATCTTCAAATTGAGAACGAAATCGTGCGGTTGGTCAGCTTGTAAATTAACTCTCCCGCTTCCCGTTATTTTTACCGGCGTTGTATTGACGGTCAGATTTTCAAACGTCCAAAAATGGTTTTTCATGTACAATCTGCCGTTAAGATTGCGAAGCGGATACGGGAACGGTTCGTAACGTCCAGAGCAATTGATAAGATTGATGTCGACTATCAAATCCATTGGCGTTCCATTTCCGCGAACATCCAGGCGAACGTCCACGTTGACCGCGCCTCTGGGGTCAAATTGATGAATCAACTCTTGCGCCTTTACAGGGCAGGCGTTGACAACCTTGTCTGTAATGGCGATATTTCTGGCTCTGACCTGAAAATAACCGGCAATCTTTTTGAGGACCTCCGCTTTTACATTACTCGTTCCATTTTTTCCCCCAGAGAGAGCAAACAACTCCGGAGGAATGGCAAACTCTCCGCCCAGAGCAATATTGACGCAGTCTGAAAGATTAACTTTAAGCGTTTGGTTGTTCAGCTCAATCGTTCCATTCAAATTTGAGAGGGGGTACGGGAATTTCTCATACAGTAAAGCCCCGTTTTGGCACAGCAGTTTAACGTTTGGCGTCCATGTTCGACCGTCAAATATTAAATGAGCGTCAGCTGTAATCAATCCGGACGGCTGAACGGATTTCCAAACGTCTACTACGCTTTGGAAGAACTGTGGAAATTGAGTAACAATCCGATCGCTTAAC
Organism: Thermoguttaceae bacterium; assembly: GCA_045651945.1. Taxonomy (GTDB): domain Bacteria; phylum Planctomycetota; class Planctomycetia; order Pirellulales; family Thermoguttaceae; genus RUG11551. The sequence goes on along the minus strand of JAZRTH010000957.1, from coordinate 1,622 downwards.
GGCATATTTTCCAGTCTGAACTTGAGTTCCTTGGGCGCGTTTTCTTCATACGTCGTCTGCCGATAGGACATCTGGATTTTTCCCGTTCCCATTTGGGCGGAAAAGGATTGAATATTGGCTTCTTTTTCCGAAACGTCGTATTTGACTTGAATATTGGTCAACGGTTCTGAAGCATTGTTCCAGTCCCATCGTCCTTTGATAACTTCTCCTGCAATTCGATATCGAAGTTTATGTCCTTCTTCGGCAGAACCGTCGTAAGAGAACAGGCACTTCGACGACATAATCCCCATGACGTTTTTGACAAGACGCATTTCTGCCATCCGGCGAGCCAGTTCATCTCGCGGCAGCGCTTCAAGCGGCAAAGCGTTGTACAATCGGTCAGACAGTTCGCACTGTTCGATATTCGCCTCAACGTTTATCTGCTTTTTATCCAGATTCAGCGAGCCGGAATAGGTCATCGACCGGGCGTAGTCTCCCGTCATGACGCCGACAATGTCATACTCGTTTTGCGCCTTGAGCGTCATCTTGGCTTTGATGTCGCGCAGCTCGTATACCGCATCGCCTTTTCGATAGTCCCGAACCTGGCAATCGACGTTTGAAAGCTCAATCTCTCGAAACGGCGTGTCCTTTTTTCGCTTTGTAAAATGAAGATACTGATAATTCCAGCGTTCTTTGTCAACCGGATAGAGAACCACGTCTGCGTTGCGAAGTTTGACGCGTTCTATTGAAAACCCTTTTGTTAAAATGTCTTTTAAAGAAACCGGCGCCACGATAAACATATCTTCAACCGATACGAAATCGTACAAGCCGCTTTTGGACGTCGGCAAAACCAGTTCCGATTCTTTGACTGGATTGATTTCACAATTGATAAAAGCGCTTTTCAGAAATCGGATTCGCAAGCCGCGAAGACGAACTCCCTGACCTCGTATAAACTCTGCCGATTCGACGCTTACAGCCGCGTCGGGAAATTGTTCTTTGAGTCTGGAAACGACCTTGGATCGGATAAATGGATTTATGTTCAGTATCGCTATAGGGATAATTATCAGCGCGCTCAATCCGAGCAGCGGAATGAGACGCTTGAATATAAAACTCAGCAGCGTTGCCAGAAATCTGAACATATAAAAAGCAATTTCGAGTTGATGAACTGCGATTTTTAAACGCCTGACCCCTATACGTTTTCAGAGAGAAAACGTTCGTTTGAAAGGCGTTTTCAACAAACCGCTAAATCTCAGTCAACTCTTTATGCTGTTTCCTTCTCGACGCCAATACGCATAACATCCACATCGCCGGGAGCCGATAACGAATCGACCCGACAAACAACGATTGGATGCCGCATATATATAAAATCATTAGAATGCATAGTAGCCAAAAATTTGTTTTTTGACTAGAGCAGTTTATAGAATATATAGAGAAAACCCACAAAAGAATATATGGAATTCCTATTGCCAGACAAATCGGCAATTTAGAAAAGCTAGATTGATTAGGGAACGGAGACCATGTTCGCGCCATTTTGACTATTGCCAGACGACATGCTTTGCCCGGATTGGACTTCGCCCAGTCCCAGGCGGCGCGGCGCGTATAGTCGTTGACTTGCAGTTCCTGCTCAATGCTGTCAACCTGTC
>JAZRTH010000956.1:0-2053 GCA_045651945.1 Thermoguttaceae bacterium | reverse complement strand
AACCGCCTTTGGCGCGTCCGAGATTGTACGGCGAAACCGTAATTCCCGTTGTGGCGCATTCGCCGGTTTTGAACGCGTCGATTGCAACGCCCGCTCCGTTTTCCGTGGGCGCGAACTGGATTCGTCCCAGCAGAACTTTATTTCCGTTGGCGCCCATGTCGTCGAGATTGGTTTGACCGGAGACGATAATCTGACCGTTGACCAGAATCATGGAGAACGTCCCGTTGGCGCCGGAGAACGCTGGCGATGTTTGGTAAACAAACGCGCCGTCCTGCGTAACCGGGGCAAACAGGTTGGAGTCGTACGAAATAATCAGGTTGACTTCTCCAACGGAAGACGAGTCCATTTCCGCCCAGAGTTCCAGATAGAAGTTTTGCCATTCGTGAATCCATTCTTCCGCGACGACAGTCTCGCTTTGCCCGTCGGTTCCCGTGGAAGCGGAGGACGCCGTCGAAACGACTGCGGAGATTGACATCGACGCGTCGGTTTTGATAAACGGAATGACGTACTGGTTGTCAACGAGGTTTGCCAACGGCTTCCCGTCGACGCTGAGGATGATGTTGCCATCCAGATTAAGATGGTATTCCGTTTCCATCGCCAGCGTGTCTGAACTGGTAACGGTCAGCGTGTGTGTATCATCGTTGTAGGCAAAATGAAGGTCTGCCGGTTCCCAAGGGATGAACTCGTCCAGAGGAGCGTAATACATCTCGAACGAGACGGCGTCGCGCCAGTGGGCGTTTGCTGACAGCTCGACGTTTTCCTCGAACGTAACGTCGATCTGGAACTGGTCGTCGTTGATGGCAACCTGCGACGTAACGGCGATTGTATCCAGCGGAATCGTGTAGTCAAGGACGTAGTCCGTCGTCATGGACAGCCCGTTGGTTGTAACAAAGTTTTCCTTTTTGAATGTAATCTCAACGTTTTCGTTCTTGTACGGATAGGAGTCCAACAGTTCGATGGTAACGGTCTTTTTGTCCTGACTGAGCGCGATGGACTTGATGTTAATTTCCGCGCCGCTGCATAAAACCGAAACCGGGCGTTGCGTCAGGTTGATCAAGTCCTGACGAAGCGCGTCGGAGAACGTTACGGAGACGGACTGCGTCTTGTAATCCAGCAAAGTTCCGTAATCAGGAGATGCGCTGACAACCTTCAAGGCAGTGGTGTTGTCGATGCCCTGGTTGGAAAGACGCATGGAGTACTCGCCCCCGGTTTCTCCCGTATTGACGAGTCTGAAAACGTAGTCTCCCGACCCGAGGGACGAACTGATTGTTGCTTTCCAGCCGGTTGCTGTCGCCGTTAACGGGGCTTCCGTTTCTCTCGTACTGTTGGCGCGACGATAATACAGCTTGACGCTCGACAGGTTTGAAATGGGCGAGCTGACTTTGTTTATCGTAACGTTGATCGCCTTGGTTGCGTCGATGTAACAGGCGTACTCGTCGTCCGCGTTGGCGGTGGAGTAGGTGAACACGACGCCGCTTCTGGGCGAATCGAGTTCGTTTTCCGGACGCTGCCCGACGGCTCCGACGGCTAACGTGTCGTTATCCAGAGCAATTGACGTTCCGACGAACGCGCCCATCATGGTTTCCCCGGCTAAGACGTCCTGCTGAGGCGTCCATTGATCAAACGCGTTGAGTTCGAACACGGTCGCTTTTCCAGTGTACGGAAGAACCGTTGTATTATTGATTTCAAACGAATAGTACATTGACCCAATGACCAGGCAGGAATCGTTCATCGCCAGGGCAGAGCCGAACATCTCGCCGTCCTGTTCGCCATAGAGCATGTCGGAGTAGGTTATGGAGCCGTTTGAATACTTGTAAATGTAGACAACGCCGTTGGAGTCAAAACCTCCGTACGACGCTTGCGGCGCGCTGACGATAATATAGTTTCCATATACAAGAACTTCAGAGCCAAACATGGCGTTGGCGCTGACTTCCAGGATGTTGTCTTCGGAAACGTTGTTACTGTCCATCATAGACAGCGTTTCCAGCTGTTCCCAGGAAGAAGACTGAGCGTTGTATTGATAAACGATCGCCAGACCGATGTTGTCCTTCCA
>JAZRTH010000955.1:0-2304 GCA_045651945.1 Thermoguttaceae bacterium | reverse complement strand
GGTTCTTTTTGCCAGCGTCAGTTTTGCTGACCCGACTGTTTATACAGACGATTCGGTTCCTACCGGTACTATTGCCATCGGGGCTGACGGCGTTGAGTTCCAGATTTCTGGGGAAAAAACGTATGGTTCTACGATGTCCGGCTCCGGTTCGTTATACAAAACCGGCGCCGGAACGCTGACGCTGTCCAACGGCGGCAGCAGCTTTACCGGAAACGTAGACATTAATGCTGGAGCAATCAAGATAACCCCCCAACTTTCCGGCTCTAATTCCGCTTTAGGTAAAGTTCAGGCAAACAGAACTATTACTATCAACAGCGGAGCTGAGTTGATTCTCAACAATCAGGACATCTTTACCAACGCTCATAACGCTAACCCGATTCTCTTTGTTTTGGACGGGGGAACGATCTCTAACTCAGGCGAATTTTACGATTACCTGACGAATGTAACATTTAAAAACGGCGGACAACTCAACGCCACCAACGGCAACCCTACGTGGAAGGCTTTCAAGCTGCATAACGTAACTGTTGAACGCAGCGACAGGGATGACCGCTCGCCGGCTACGATTACCGCGGTTGAGGGCATGGCCAATGCCACGATCGCTTTCGGCGATATCAGCAACGTAATCAAAGTTAAAGACAACAACTCGATTTCGACCGTTACCGTTGGTGAAATTACCAGCTCTGACGGTTCCGTTGACGACGCGTCTGACCTTATTATTTCAGCAGTCATCGCGGATCCCGTGCACACAACCAAAAATGCTGTTACAAATGCAACCCAAATTGTTAAAGCGGGCGCAGGAACCATGGAATTGACCGCCGCCAATACCATTACCGGCAAGACGACCATTAATGCCGGAAAGATCAAACTGTCCGGCGCTGGTACGCTGGGAACCGGCGAGATTATCAACAATGCAACATTGGAATTTGCTCACACGTCCAATCAAACCAGCTCCAACCTGATTTCCGGAACCGGCGAGGTTATAAAAAGCGGGACAGGAACGCTGACACTGAGTAATATTAACAGTTCATTTACAGGGGATTTTATCATTGACGCTGGAACTGTCAAGGTTACTGGCGGTTCAAATGAAGATAACAGAACAAAATCCGCTTTGGGGGCAAGCAACGTTGAAGGAAGAAAGGTAACGATCAACAGCGGAGCCACTCTTGAATTTGCGGCTCAGGACGTTATGTGCGACACTCATGCCAATACAAAGGTTCTTTTTGTTGTAGACGGCGGAAAGATTACTAACTCCGGCGCCAATTTTAACTTCCTTCAGAATGTTACGTTAAAAAATGGCGCTAACATGCACGCTGCCAATGGAAACACGAGCTGGGAAGCGTACAAGATTCAAAACATCCGGGTTGAACGCAGCGGCGATGCAGCGGCGTCTGCGGTATCGCTGACCGGCGCAAACAACGATCACGCTGTATTTTCATTTGGAGCGATTACTGACAAGATTTCTACCGTCCCGGTTTCCATTTATGTTGAAGATATCACCAGCGCAAACGGGGCTTCTGATACTGCTACAGACATTCTTGTTTCTGCCAAAATTGTTGACGCGAACATTGACGGCAGAACTAAAAAACCTGCTGAGATTGTCAAGACTGGCGCGGGTACGCTGGAACTGAAAAACGCCGGCAATACGTTTACAGGGAATTTGACAATTGACGAAGGAACGGTCAAAGTTACTGCCGGTTCTTCCAGCAACAACAGAACGGCGTCTGCCTTTGGCGCGAACAACGTTGCGGGAAAGACTGTTACAGTTAACAACGGAGCTGTTCTTGAATTTGCAGTTCAGGACGTCATCGTTAACGCTCATACCGATTCGCAGCTGGCTATTGTTGCAGACGGCGGGCAGATTATCAACACAGGCGCCAGCTATAATTACCTGCAAAATCTCGTATTGAGAAATGGCGCTAGTCTGTACGCCTCGGACGGCAACGCGACGTGGAAGGCTTACAAGCTGCACAACGTAACAGTCGAACGCAACAGCAACGGCTCCGCAAGTTTGCCGGTTACGTTCAGCGCAGACCCGACCATGCCCAACGCTACAATTGCTTTCGGCGCAAAAAGCGATACGCTAAACGCCGGAACTTCGGTTTCGACAATCAATGTTGGAGAAATTACCAGTTCCGATGCGTCTGTTAACGATAACGTTTCCGATCTTGTAATTTCCGCGATCATTGCAGATCCGTTGGTCAACAGCAATGGAACTTCCAAGCCGTCTGCTATTGTAAAAACAGGCGCGGGAACAATGGAATTAACCTCCGCCAACGCAATTACCGGCAAGACGACCATTTCCGA
>JAZRTH010000954.1:0-2504 GCA_045651945.1 Thermoguttaceae bacterium | reverse complement strand
CTTGACGGCGCCGCCGCCAAGGAAAAAGCGGAAGCCCCCAAAAATCTTAAGAACTCGGACCCCCCCCCCGCCCCTCTGGAGCGCGGCTGTGCCACCCCCCGCCGGCGAGGCGCCGCTCCCAGTCCGCGCTACCGCGCGTTTGCCATAATCCGCTCCCGCTGGTCGCTTTATTTTCCGTACTAATTTTATTAATCACACAAAGTCCGCAAAGCATATTAGGCGAGCCGGGAACGTCAGTTCCCGGGCTTAAAACCGCGTTAGCGGTTTAATATTTCTAGCCGTGGGTTTTAACCCACGGAATAAGCAACAGGAAATAATAGATTATTGTCAAGCGCTTTATTCTTTAGCGCCATGTTCTTTCAGCCACATAATCAACTTTTGGTTCCTGCTTCGAATAGCGCTGTGTATGACCGTCTCTTTCAAATAGTTTTTTGCGTTGATGTTAGCTCCATGTTCAACGAGCCATTGAACAAGCTCCAAATTTCCTGTTTCAGCTGCGTAATGCAGCGGCGTCATTTCCTTGTTGTCTTTTGGGTTGACGTTAGCTCCATGTTCAACGAGCCATTGAACATGTTCCATATCTTCTGTTATGGCTATGTAATGCAGCGGCGTCCTTCCCAACTCATCTTTCAGGTTGACGTCAGCTCCTTGTTCAACAAGCCATTGAACAACCTCCCAACTATGATCTTCAGCGGCTATATAGAAGATCGAATATGTGTCCGAATTTTTGGTCATACCTCTTCGAATAGCGCTTTGCAATGGCGCCTCATTCCACTCGTTTTTTGCGTGGATGTCCACTCCATGTTCAACGAGCCATTGAACAAGTTCCAAATTTCCTGCTTGGGCTGTAAAATGCAGCGGCGTCCTTCCCCAGTTGTCTTTCAGGTTGACGTCAGCTCCATGTTCAACAAGCCATTGAACAACATCCCAATTATAATTTTCAGCGGCAGTACATAAGACCGTATCACCCGTATCATCTTTTGCATTGACATCAGATCCATGTTCTACTAAGAATTTAACCACTTCAAGAGAACCGTTTTTATCGGAAGATCTGACGGCTGCTTGTAAAATGCCTTTTATATTAAAGTCCGCTCCTTGTTCAAAGAGCCATTGAACCAATTTCAAAGAACCGCTTTGAACAGCAGACTTTAAAACGCCTTTTGCGTTGACGTCTGCTCCGCGTTCAACCAACAATTGAACCAGTTCAAGATTCCCGCATTTGGCTGGTTTAAGTAAGACAGTCTCATCCGACTCGATTATTGCTTTGACGTCAGCTCCATGTTCAACAAGCCAATAAACCATTTCCCAATTTTCAGAATTAGCTGCATGATATAAAACGGTCCATTGTGAGGATCCATTTTGAGCGTTTACGTCTGCGCCATGTTCAACCAGCCATTTAACTATATCCCATTTTTCGTTTTTGGATGCAGCATGCAAAACGGTAGCGCTGTATTTATTTCTGGTATGAACGTCGGCGCCATGTTCTACGAGCCATTGCACCAGTTTTAAAACTCCTTGCCGAGCGGCATAAAACAAGACGGTCATTCCATCATTGCCTTTCGCATTAACGTCAGCGCCGCGTTCAACGAGGAACTGAACCTGTTCCCATTTTTTGAATTTGGCGGCGTAATGTATGACCGCATTTCCTTTACTATCTTTTACGTTGACGTTCGCGCCGTTCTCAACCAGCCATTGAACCAATTCCCAATGTTTATTCCTGGCAGACAAAAGGCATGCCGTTTCATCTTCATAATTTTCTGAATTGACGTCAATGCCCTGTTCAACAAGCCATTTAACTAATTCCAGATTTCCGCTTTGGGCAGCAGAATGTAATACTGTTACATCCCATTCGTCTTTTGCTTTAACATCCAAGCCTTGGTCGACTAGCCATTTAACTAATTCCAGATTTCCACTTTGTGCGGCAGAATGTAATGCTGTCCATTCGCCTTCATCTTTTGCTTTGACGTTCAATCCATGCGCTGCAAGCCATTGAACCAGCTCGAGACTTCCACTTTGAGCGGCAGAGAACAATATCTTTATTACAAATAGATTATTTGCGTTATTGTTTAAGACATGTTTCAGATGTTCTTCAATCTGTTCCAGACTGTCACTTTGAGCAGTTCGGAAAAGAACGTCAGAACCGTCCAGTATATGCGGTTTAGGAAGATTGACTAATATATCGACAAGCTGGTTCAAGATGGAATTATCATTTGACATTGTAATTAAATTTAGAATATAACATCAAAAAGGGAAAAAACGAACATGATGCTTCGGCGGCAGAGGACTGCCGCGAGCCGGCGTTTCGGGCGGGCATTCCTGCGTAAATGTTTTTTTCTTGTACCAACAAGGCGCCCGAGGGCGGGCGCCACATAGGTATCAACTTAAGGAAAAAGCGTGTTAAAATAATTCGGTTGTATTGATTAGAAAAGATTTTATTCTGTCTATTTTACTTTTAGATTTTAGTTAAAGTTAGAACTCAAGATTACAAGAAAAAAAGAAAGCGT
>JAZRTH010000953.1:0-1914 GCA_045651945.1 Thermoguttaceae bacterium | reverse complement strand
AATAACTTTGCGAACATCGCGGACTTTGCGTGATTAAATAATACTAGTACAGACAATAAAGCGACCAACGGGAGCGGTTATAGTACATCTCGCGCGGAAGCGCGGATTGGGAGCGGCGCCTCGCCGCCGGGCTACATCCGGGGGAGGTTTTCGGCGTCGTCGGGTTGGTATGCACGATTCAAACGAAGCGTAACTACGCTCCCGATGGTCGCTCCGTTACCGCCTTTCATTAAGCGACGGCTTGCCGTCGTTTTCCGGGGGCTTACGCACCCCGGCTCGCCAACCGTCATTCACTGTTTGTGCAACCCCATATTCCTAAAGCGCTCTCACTCGTTTTTTCTGTCAGCCCCCCCTTAAAGCATCTTGAGAATAAAGTATAATGAATAACAATAATTATTAAGGAATTCGGGTTCCTTATTTATCAATTCATTTTTAATTTCATTTACAGGAAAGGCGTATTATCATGAAATCCTACAGTAAATTCGTTTCTTTGGCTGCGCTGCTGGCGTTGACAGCAGTATTTACAGCGTGCGATTCCTGTTCGAAACCGGCTGACGATTCCAACGCAACACCGGCGGCGACCGACAGCGCTACTCCGTCTGCGACTGACAACGCTGCTCCTGCTGCAACCGACAGCGCTGCTCCGGCGGCTGACAACGCTGCTCCTGCTGCAACCGACAACGATGCTCCGGCGGCGACAAACAGCGCGGCTCCGGCGGCGGGACAGGGAGACGCTGAGGCTCAGTACAAACTCGGCGAACAGTATCATGAAGGCAACGGCGTTGACAAAGATCAGGAAAAAGCGGTCAAGTGTTGGACAAAAGCGGCTGAACAGGGACACGCTCTGGCGCAAATGAGACTCGGCGAATGCTACGACGAAGGACACTGCGTTGACAGAAATAAGGCTGAAGCTGTCAAGTGGTGGACGAAAGCCGCGGAACAGGGAAATGCCAAGGCGCAGAGAAAGCTCGGCGACGCGTACGAGGATGGTCACGGCATTGCGGAAGATAAAGCGGCGGCTGTCCAGTGGTATACGAAGGCGGCGGATCAAGGCGATGCTGAAGCTCAGTGCAAGCTTGCTGAATGCTATCTGGAAGGCAAAGGCGTTGCGGCTAATCCTGCCAAAGCTCGAGAATTGTACCAGAAAGCGGCGGATCAAGGCGACAGCGACGCGGCTGAAGCGCTTTCCAAGCTGCCAAAATAGAGTTCGTCTGACAGGCGTGTTCCTACAATGCTACAGTTGAGAAATATTAACGTCGATCGCTAATTCTTTGTAGTATAATAATTCCTTGGCGGGCTATTTCCCGCTCTTGAAAAAACTTTCGGTCGCCAGCAAGCTGGCTCCCTATTAGGGAAGTTTTTTCAAGTTTAAATTATGAGGGGAAAACCTTTTTTGAAAAAAAGGTTCTTCCCCTCAAACTCCCCTTTCCAAAAAACTTTAGTAAGGGGGGATAAAATATCCTTTCTCTTTTTCCTCGATTTGAGACGTACTATGCGTTGGCTTTATCTGTTTTACATTGTAATCGCGTCCGCGCTGGGCGGGCTGATTTTTGGGTTCGATTCCGGCGTTATTTCCGGCTGTGAAAAGGTTATTCAGGATCAGTATCAACTCACGCCGTTTAACCACGGGTTGACGGTGTCGATTGCTCTAATCGGGACGGTAATCGGCGCGTTTGGAATCGGGCGTCCGTGCGACTTGCTCGGCAGACGCCGTTCTTTGTTTTTGATGGCTCTGTTGTTCTTTATTTCGGCGGTGGGCTGCGCGTTCGCCCCGAACTGGCATACGCTTGTTGTGATGCGATTTATCGGCGGGCTGGCGATTGGCGGCGTGTCGGTCGTCGTGCCGCTGTACATTGTAGAAATCGCGCCGGGACATTTGCGAGGCCGTCTGGTCGCGGTAAACCAGCTCAATAT
>JAZRTH010000952.1:0-5273 GCA_045651945.1 Thermoguttaceae bacterium | reverse complement strand
TATAACCGTCGACTTTAGTCTACGGGCTGCGAAGCCTACCCCCTCTCCTAATCGAGTCCGCCCCTTTTCATTCCCTCCCTCACGCTTGGCGTGAGGGAGGGAATGAAAAGAGTATTTGTCGATTTTTTGTTTTGTTGTCGTCTCCTTCCCCGGAGGTTGAAAACCGCCGGTTATAGAAATGTAACCCCTTCAGGGTTAGAACGAGGGCGGCAGGGACTGCCGCGATCCGGCTCATCCATGTGCGTGATCGGTTCAAAGCGTAACTACGTTCGCTTCGCGAACTCCGTTACCGCCCTCCATTAACCAATCGGCGAAAATCCGTCTAATCCGTAAAATCCGTGTGCGGACTGACCCGCACATAACCAATGCCGTCGCACTCCAAAATTCCTCTTGTACAAAAATTGCGTTGGCGATATAATCAGGTTACTGGAAATAGTCAAAGTACGTACACCTGTTAAACCCGAAAGGAGCTATACATGAACTCTACCGCTAAAACGTTGTTGTTCTTCCTAATCGCCGCCTGCGCTGCGACGATTGCAGAAGCGAAGAATACATTCGTCCTCTACGACCGGTTCCTCAACACCCCGGCGCTGTGCTATCGGCTCGACGACGGCTGGGGCGCTATGGGATTTATAAACTGGAACATCAAGGGCGATACGAAATTCGCAATGAGTACAATCATCTATAACCCGTCGAAACATTATATCTATCAGGACATCGGACCGTACTATGTCGAAAGCGTGCTGTACTTCCCGCAAGTTCTCGCGCTGTATCAGAACCCGATGGCTTTTGCTCAGGATCTGGCAAATAAAACCAACGCTGGCATCGTCGTCCCCGGCTTATCCGGCTTAACCGTAACCGACGCGAAATGGACGCAGGACGTCCCGCAGTTGACATACATGCTTGGCAAAGCGATGAAAAGCTCCAGCAACCAGGTCCGCGTGTTTGGATTTGAGGGTCATTTTGAATGTACGTACGCCGGGAAAGAGTGCGAAGCCATCTTTACGATGTCGCTGGCTGTGAGCCAGATGCCGCAGATACGACCGACTGTGCCCGCTTTCGGTCAGGTTATAAAGGTCAATCCCAGACTGATCGTCGCGCCCAAAGGACGCATTCAGCGCGCTCTGCGTGAATGCGGCGCCCAACTGGCAACCGGATTCTATAACAACCTGTGGTGCGTACAGCGCGACCGCACGTTCGCCGCTCTGGTTCAGGGAACGATTATCGGGCGCAACGAGGGTTTCGCCGGATGGATGAAGACGCAGGAAGAGACGTCTGCGATGCTTGACAGAGTCCGCAAGGCGCGCAGCGAGCAGATTCGCGAGGTCAAGACCGTCGACAACCCGCTTTCGCCGGGCGACAAAATCGAACGACCCGCTTTCTTTGAACACGCCTGGATAAACAAAGGTCAAGACAAGATGATCCTCAGCGACCAATACCTTGAACCGAACGTCATCCGCCCGCTAATGGAACAGGGCGAATGGATACCGATAGAATAGTGTTGTTCTCCAAAGGTTTTTGCAGGTCAGTCCGCACACGGATTTTGGCGAGCCGGGGTGCGTAAGCCCCCGGGAAAATACAGATTTTCGCCGATTGGTTAATGGAAATCTTACGTGAAGTTCGCAAAGAAATGAAAGGCGGTAACGGAGCGAGTGAAACGAGCGTAGTTACGCTTAGGCGAGCCACGGGTGTAAACCCGTGGGTGTGAGCGAAGCGAACGAAAAGTCTCACGCAAAGTCCGCAAAGTTCGCGAAGTTTTAAAACTATGAGTTCTTTGCATCCGTTCCCGTTCAGAAAGACTCGTTCATCATATTCATAAATGAAAAATCATGGAAATATAATATATGCTTATGAATCATTCTAAAGGTTAATCATTTAACGTTATCCTTATTTTTCCAGATTTCATCATGGAGTAACATTAGCTGTTCTTCTGTATGTGAATACGAACGTTTGTTAGGATAAAGTCCAAACTTTTTCAAACTGGCAAGAGGCGTAACGTCGCCGTCAAGTACATTGGTATCAATGAGAGCCATAAATGTTAAATTCTTTAACCGTTTAAGGAACGATAGACTTGGCAAATCAGTAGATGCAACGTACTGTAGCCAATCCAGCGATTCTGGCAAGAGCGAAAGAATAGGGCTGATCTCAATCTTTTTACAATTACCAAAACGAAGGTGTTTTAAGTTCTTCAACTGTGTGATTGCATTAACGTCTGATAGTCTTTTTCCATAATCGTGATCATACGAAATGAGTTTGTCAAAACGTTCAAGCCCTGATAATGTTGTTATAGATCCAAACAGGAAATGCAAGTATTCCAGTTTTGGATAAAAAGGGATCTGATTTACAGATTGGCTCCGAGTATACCAGCAGTACAACTGCTCAAGATTAGGCAAGCAATCTGCCGACGGCAAGAAAAAACGCTTATTGTTGACGTCCAGCATTTTCAAATTACTCAGCGATGATAAATCACATTTAGCCTGACAGTCTGCAAACAGATTCAAATTTTCTAAATTTGTACATTTTTCAACCGCAGACATGTCGTCGGTTACAAGATATTGCGGAAGAGATAGACATTTCAAAGAAGGAATTTCCAGCAAAAAATTCAGGTCCTTAAATGAATACATTAACGTTATGTAATACGGTTCCGCTGTTGAATTTGCCCATTCGACAACTTCGTCAACTGTATCGGACGTAACAAAAACGTCTGTAATCCTGCTCGTCGTACAATAATCGCTATAGTAAACGCGTTCTCTAATATCTAACATAACACATTCTAATGTAATCTATGAGTAAAATCCATATAATCATTTAAGCTGCAAACTGTTGACTATATACTTCGATTATAGCGTTGAACGCAGTCGAGCGCAAGGGGACGTACCGGGCGCTAACGCGTTCTGGCTTGCTTATGGTTTTGTCCAAAGCCCTGTTGTCTCTCAAAGACGCAGCCAAAAACCTTCTCGGATCGCGAGCAAAGCTCGCTGCAAAAATCGTTGTCCGCTACTCAAAGTTCTTTCCCGTCCAGAAAAACTCGTTCGTCATGTTCATTGAGGAAAAATACCGAACAATGACGTGATTCGGCAGTTCCAGCTGAATCAATTTTGCTATTTCGATTCCCTGATTATCCAATGAACGGGAAACGTCCGTCTCCCAATACGACGGTCTGTTGTATTCGTCGTACTCGTCCAGCCACGACCGGATTCTCGCCTTTAACGGCTTTGAGAGATTTAGAGAATCCAATGGAATAACGTCGCCGTCGACAGCGTCACGGATTCCCAACTCTCCGTCAAAATACAGATATTTATGATCCAGACTGTTCTCCCAGTTTCGGGAAGAACAATAGCGAACAATAACGGAATCTGGCAGCTCCATCTGTAGAGCCGCGGCAATTTCTGCGCCCTGTTCGTCTAACAACTGGGCAGCTTGCGTTCCCGAATATTCCGGGAAGTCATACTGACAAAAATCTTCCAGCCAAGCGGATATTCTCGCTTTTAATTGAGGCGAGAGGTTCAGAGAATCCAACGGAACAGCGTCGCCGTTAACAGCGTTGCGAATACCAGAACTTACCGCCCCATCGACATGATAGTATTTATATTCCGTATCCATAAATATGGCTCTCTAACAAAATCTGTAGGTAAAAAACGACGGCTAGAAATATTGACCGCTGACGCAGTTGGGCGGGCGACACGCCCGCGAACCGGACTCAACCGTGTACATGCGCAGTTCAAAGCGTAACTACGCTCCCGTTGGACGCTCCGTTACCGCCTTTCATTTCTTTGTGTACTTTGCGTTCTTTGCGGCTAAAAGACTACAAGGAAAATTCAAATTTTAAAAAATGCCGGAATTTCCCGCGTTTTCCGCGCTATTTCCATCTTGAGACGTTTTCAAATTCCCTCGGATTCCTTCGGATTCCGCCGGATTCGGCGTAGTAAATGGCGTAGTGGTTTCCGGACGACTCCAAAAATCCATCACCTTCTGTTCGCCGGTTTGGCGGCGGTTATAGTGTAACAATTGATAGTGCTTCATGCCGACCTCAAAGGAGTGTCCGCACAGCGATTCGTACATGGCGGCGTCTGCCGCTCCGACCGCCTCCATCATATCACAGCAAAACGACCGACGAAGATTGTATGCCCGATGAATCTCAATTCCGTTGTCGTGGAACGCCTTGACAACGGCATCGGCAGCGCGACACATGCTGACGCTGGCGCCGAACATCTTCCGCCCTTCCGGACAGACGGCGAACCACTCTGACAGATACTGTTCCGCAAACGGCGGAAGCGGAACCGTTCGCCAGTGTCGCGCTGACGTGTGCTTGAGTTTGGGGCTGGCAATTGAGATACTGCATTGGCTGTCCGTTGACGTCCATCGGATTGTTACTGGCGTCCAGGTCATTTCATCAAGTTCTGATTTTCCTCGTATCCCGGCAAACCTATACAACGCTATCATTGCGCGAAGCTCCGGATTGTGGACGTTGTCAAGGACTGACAATACTTCCTGCTTGCTTACATAGACCCAATCGGACTTGTCAATGTCCGCTTTGATTGACGTTGCCATAAATGGGCTGACTTCCAGCCAGCCGACGCGAACCGCCTCGTTAAACATATACTTGACGCGCTGTAACATTGTTCGCGCCGTCGAATCTTTAACCGGCTTGCCGGTTTTGGAGTTGACAGATTTTATGAGTAGCCGTGTAAACGATTCTGCGTCCGCTCTGCTGATAGTTTTGATGTCGCGATGTGAACCAAAGACCGCTATCAATCGTCTGCCAACGTTGGCGTTTGCGTATTTGATTTTATCCGATTTTTGTTGTTCGGCGATAAAATTGACGAGCTTTGCCAGCGTTACACCGACGGCTCTTTCCGTCAGCAAGCCCCAGCGGACGAGCTTGTCATAATAAGACTGAGGCAGTTTCGCCGCCCATTGCAATGCGTCCTGATTTACAATGCCGCTGTTCGCCGCGGCGATCAGTGCGCCGACCATTGACTTTGTCAATTCGGCTTCTTGCTTCGTGTGACAAAACGACTCCCCGCGCCGACCGTCAGGCAGGCGGAAACATACTCGATATTTATTAGCCATGTGTTGTTATTCCTTGTCCAGATATTTGTCCTTATCTTCCAGATATTTGATGTTTCCTTCTGCGTCTTCAATCCGCTTTTCCAGCTTCAAGTCTGTGACGTGTGCATATACTTCAAGAGCTTCCACGCGGTCTGTCAAGGCTTTGTTTTCGTCTTTCAACTGCCGGATTTGCGCGTCAGACTCGTTGCCGACGAAGTCCG
>JAZRTH010000951.1:0-4456 GCA_045651945.1 Thermoguttaceae bacterium | reverse complement strand
GAGCCGGAAATATTAAACGTATCGGACATCGTCAGTTCTTTAGACAAACCGTCGCCGACGCTGAATTCCAGCGTTCCTTCCGATTCGGCAGTTCCGACGTTGAACGTTCCGGTAAGAGAATCGATATAGTCCAAATTCGCCGTCAGCTTGCCGCCGTTGGAAATTGTAACAGTCTGAAGCTGATAGTTGTTGTTTGTAACGTTTTCGCGTCCGGCAATCGTTACCTGAGCTTTGTCAATAACCGTACGCTGAGAAGCTTCAGCCAAATAAATGCCGCCGTCGAAGAAATAGGTTCCGCCGTCCTTGAACGTCAAAACGGAATTGTCGTTTGACAGATAAAGATCGTTTCCTTCTGTACCGGCAGTATTACCCGTGAAGGTTGCAGACGTGTTGTCGCCGGAAAACGTAATTGCTTTTCGGGCTTCAATCGCTCCGGCGATTCCATTGGCAGAGTTGTTTTGGAATATAAACGAACCAGTCGAAAAATCTACCGATCCAACAGCGACAATGGCGCCAGAGTTGCCGCTTGGAGCTGTGTTATTGCTAAAGGTGAATACAGCGTCGTTTGACGAACCTTTCAATTCAACAGACGCCTGTGTGTGAATAGCGCCGCCGTTGCCTGTTGTAGTAGTATTGTTGTCAAAAGTAACCGTTTTACCTGTAATCGTTGTTTTGACGTTAGCGCCGCTTCTTTCTAGCGCGATAGCGCCGCCAGCTGAAGCTGAATTGTCGCTAAAAGTAATTTTGTTACAATCGATCTCAATTTTATCAGCTTCAGCATAAATTACGCCGCCTTCTTTAGTTGCAGTGTTGCCGCTGAAGGTAAATTCGGAAGCGTTGGTCTTTCCTGTCATCTTGACGTTGCCGGTTGCATAAATAGATCCGCCTCTGTTTCGGGCAGAGTTATTGCTGAAAGTAACCTTTGAACCGGTAATATCCAAAACGCCCTGATGGCGTATTGCCCCGGAGTTATAGCAGGCGTTGCTGTCAAAGATCATTTCATCGCAATCGATAGTTATCGCTTTTGCGCCAAAAAGGGCGCCCCCCGTGCCGGTTTTATTTCCACTAAAGGAAACGACATTCGATCCATTGATAGATAAATCGCCCATTGTATAAACTACCCCGCCTTGACGCGTGTCGCCAGGAGCCTGGAAATTTGTAAACGAAGCATTATCCAGATTTAACGTTACCGGGGATACGCTGTCAGCATTCATCGTTATAAAAATGCCGAAACTATCCTGGGGATTTTGATTGTATTTGAATTCAACATCCTTAAATGTAAAATTGTAATTTGTATTTGTATATTTTAGTACATAATTACGAGCGTTACTGGGAGCGCCAATGTACTGTTTGGCGTCTGTAGCCGATTGAACAGTAAAGTTGAAAATGTTATAATCTCCTTCAACTCTTACTGAATTGGCAAAAGGCGCAATGTTGGTTGCAGACGTCCCAGAAACGCTGATAACGTCGCCAGCAGCGTAGCCGGCGGCGGTTTGAACCACTGAAACGTCTGTGCCGGTCGCGGTTTCAGTTCCGCCGTTGGTGCGAACGACCGTTTGAGCGTTGACAGCGACTCCAAGCGCTAAAACCGCCAGAACAGAAAACAGAATCCTGCCGCGGGTTAAAGGGGAAAGGATCGAACGGATTGAGGTTTTAACCATGATTCTACTCCAGTACGAGTAAACTCGGGAAAAATTGGATATTCTGAACTCCCATTTTTCGTCAATTGCGCAAAGCCGGAAAATGGGGGTAAGCTATTCTACGTCAATATATATTATACACCAGATTTTGTAATTTTAAAGCGACAAATAGAAAAATTCAAGAAAAAAGTTAAAAAGTATGTGAATATAGATAAAATGAGGTTCAAAAATGGATCGAAGGCGGTAGTGGAGTTCGCTAACGGCGAACGGAATAACGCATTCGCCGTCAGGCGAACTTTCTTTGTCCCGCGCGAGCGCTTGGATGAGCCCGGTTCGCGGGCGTCTCGCCCGCCGATGCAAAATGCTGGAAAGCGTGGATAACAATGGGGTGCGGGGGTTGCAATTCAAAATTCTTTCCTGTATAATAAACTCATACTCCGACGTCGGCGGCTGTGTAGCGCTGACGAATCGGAGGTTGTCAGCAGTTTACTTTACAGGAGAAGTCTTATGAAACGCAGTTTATTGACCGGCGTCTTTGCCTTTGCGGCGTTGACGCTGTTTGCTCTGGGTTCCGCGCTGGCGGACGTCTGGTTTTACGGTGTAACCGACAAGAACCCGCTGGAATATCAGCCGGGCGAAACGATGACCTTTGACATTCAGGTTCTCAAAGACGGGAAAGCGCTCGACGGCGTTGAAGTTCAGTGGACGCGAACCGGCGACGACGGCAAGACGGAAACCGGCAAGGCGACGTCGTCCGCTTCCGAACCGATTAAAGTCCAGACGTCTATTACAACGCCTGGATTCGTTCGTCTGGTTGCCAACGCCAAGGTCGACGGCAAAAACGTCAGCTATAACGGCGGCGCAGGCGTTCTTCTCGACAAGATTGAAGGCGCGCCGGAACCCGAGGATTTTGACGCCTACTGGGCAAAGCAGAAAGAGCGTCTGGCGGAAGTTCCTATCGAAGTTATCGAGAAGGTGGAAGTCCCGTCCGGCGTGGACGGCGTTGTCTGTTACGACATGAAAATCAAGTGTCTGGGAATGCCGGTTTCCGGCTATCTGGCTATGCCCAAAGACGCCAAAGAGAAATCGCTCAAGGCGGAAGTGCAGTTCAGAGGGTACAGCGTCGTTGGCGCCAGCAAGCCGAGCTATCAGGCGAGAGACAAAATCGCGTTCCAGATCAACGCTCACGGCATTCTCAACGGTCAGCCGCAAGAATACTATACCGAGCTTAACAGAACAACGCTCAAGCAGTACGCGTTCAACAAGGAGGAAAACGAAGACCCGGAAACCGCCTATTTCCACGGCATGGCGCTGCGTCTTATGCGCGCTCTGCAGTACGTCAAGACGCTCCCGGAATGGAACGGGACTGACCTTGTCGTTGCCGGCGGAAGTCAGGGCGGATTCCAGTCCATTCTTGCCGCCGGACTGGATCCCGATGTAACAGAATGTTATCCGAATATTTCGTGGTGTTTGAACATGTCCGGGTCGGTTAAGAACGGACGTCTGCCTGGCTGGTTCCCGGAATGGACGCCCGCTCTGGACTACTTCGACCCAGTCTTCCATGCGAAGCGAATTCACTGCAAAGTCGTCTCCAACGTCGGATTGGGCGACTACACCTGCCCGCCGTCCGGTCAGATGATATTCTTTAACAACCTCAAATGCCCCAAAGAAATGACGTTCCGCCAGGGCTGCACCCACGGATACTGGATGCCCAAATGCCCGGCGTACACGATTAAGGGAGAATAAGGCGCCCGTTAAAATCTCACGCGGAGACGCGGAGATGCGGAGGACGTTCGCGAAGTAATGAAAGCATAGGCGAGCCGGGGTGCGTAAGCCCCCGGGCGTGAGCGAAGCGAACGCAAAATGGAAGGCGGTAATGAAGCGACCAACGGGAGCGGAATTACGCAGTTCGCCAACGGCGAACCAAAACGTTGGGACAACCAAAAATCATTGATCTTACCCCATTAAAATCTCACGCGGAGACGCGGAGGACGTTCGCGAAGTTTTAAAAACTTTGCGTTCTCTGCGTTCTTTGCGGCTTAAAAAACTTTAATCATGACAAATACCCCAACTCAAATGACCGAGCCGACAAAACAGTCCATTGGCAATTATATTGCGTTAGGATATTTGAATATTCTGATATTTTATTTGCTTTGCTATCCTTTTGTAAAAAAATTAGCGCAACAGCTTGGTTATGGATTTCTTGAAGATATTCATGACGAGACGCAAGATTTTAAATTTCTGCTAGGATTTTGCATTCTTTATGCCTTGTACTCCATAATAAACACGATATTCGATTTAATTGCAGCAAACTCGCCATCTAAAAAATCGTTTTGGAGTCTGTTTATCAATACATATATTCTTTTCCTGCTGCCTGTTATATTCTTGTTTAGCATATTGTATCTCAACATGGCATGGGGGCTTAGTTTTATCGACTATATTCGTCAACCATCATTCATATACATAGAATCCGTTTTTGTTAGTCTGTTTTTAATGCCAATTATATTGCTCGCATTATTAATGCCATCTTGGATTAATCCAAACAAATATCAGGAAAGAGTAATAGATGAATCCATAACAACAGATCATCAAAGATTATATATTCGGTTTTGCAATGCATATCGACACTGTATAATTGGAGAGATTCTATATCGATTATTCTATCTAATCCTGCCTGCGATATTGCCTGCTCTAATTATTTTTATCATATTTTTGGGAGAATGGTTGAGTCAATTAAATTCTCACTATTCTGGAAATTCCGGGCAATCGGGATTGGACGGTCCTGGTCCTGGACTTCTAACAGACCATTTGAATTA
>JAZRTH010000950.1:0-1268 GCA_045651945.1 Thermoguttaceae bacterium | reverse complement strand
CGTTTCCAATGACATCTGCCCGCGAACATTGTACTGATTCATCAGCTTTTGCGCGGCGATGAGCATCGGGCGCGGACCGCAGGCGCAGACGAAAAGCCCGTCCGCCGGTTCCGACTCGAAGATTTCTTTCATCGGGTCGGTGGCGAAACCCTGACGACAGTCGAAGCCGTCCGGCGCCGTCCCGTCAACGGTTGTCAAAGCGAGGTCGATCCCCAGCTTTTTGAAATCGTCCAGCCCGGCAAAGGCGTCTTTTGATCTCGCCCCGTAACAGAGCGTAATTTTGGTCGCAGCGTTTCCCGTCTTTCTGAGAGCTTCTTTCGCCAGAGTGAGGAACGGCGTCTGACCGATTCCGCCTGCCAGCATAATCAGATGTTTAACGGACGAATCGAGCGAGAACCCGTTGCCCAGCGGCCCCCAGATTTCAATCGGCTGACCGGGCAGGAGTTCCGCAAAGCCGGCTGTCGCCTTGCCGACGACCAGGTACATGACGTCCACGCCAGCGCCGGACTCGTCCTGCCAGAGGTCGTAAATTGCAAACGGACGCCCCAGCAGCGGGTCGTTCACTCCGGGTTTGCGGATCATGCAAAACTGACCGGGACGGAACGTCTGCGTCAGTTCCGGGCAGGCGATTCTCATTCGATACGTGTTCTGAGCGACCAGTTCGTTTTCAACAACAGTTGTTACAATAAAGGATTTAGCCATTTTTCCAGTTCTGTTATAGTTAGCTGCGATAAATCAAATCGCAGTTCAGTAATGCCCAGGTTGAGGCAGTAGGCAATAGGCAGTAGGCAGTAGGGAGAAGCGTTCGCTTCTTTAATCTCATAAATTGACGACCCGGCGATTTCGTTTCGTTCAACTCGCAGCCGTCTGCCGTCCGGGTTGACCAGTTCCGTTACCGGCTGCGGGAAAAGCGTTTTGCGCGTGTACATCAACCGCGGCGCGCCGAAGACGACAACCCCCAGTTCTACGTTTGCGGCAGACGCCAGAGCGCGAACGGCGGATTGAGTTTCCTCTGCGCCGCCGGGCAAAACAGCCCCGGTAAACAGTTCGGGAGAAATGTAACAGATGCGCATGTTAGGCAAAAGCCGTTCGAGAGTTTTGAGCGATCGCGGGTTTGTTACGTTTATCGTCCAGTCCGCGGCGTAGGGAACGTTGAGCCGTTCCAGCCGCAGAGCTTCATCCAGCGATCCCGCCAGCGGGGACTCGCTTTGACTCGTTGTTACGTCCGGGAATCGAACTGGCGTCTGTTCTCGATAAACCTTCCAGCC
>JAZRTH010000949.1:0-2307 GCA_045651945.1 Thermoguttaceae bacterium | reverse complement strand
AGATTTAATCCATTCCCAGCCTATCCCAGCGCTCTCCCAGAAGTTCCCAGCTCTCTCCCAGCTTCCTCAACTGCTAAAGCGGTTGTACTCCCGGGAACTAACGTTCCCAGCTCGCCTTTTTAATAATCCCTTTTCTTTCCTAACCTAAAATGATAACCCTCAAACGACTCGTCAGCGCTTGCGTTTTGTTCTTAATCGTCCCTCTTTGCGTCTGTTACTCAAAAAACGATGACGGCATTTTGAACTATGATCAGGATCCAGTGCGTTATTTTTCACGCGATATTGAACGCTTTGAAACCATGTTCAGAACCAGATGGATTGATTTGAATTATCATACTTCGCATGGCGACAACGTTCTTCATTACGCCGCTTTGAAAGGCGATCTCGACTGGGTTAAACGAATTGTGGAACAGGGCGCAGACGTCAACGAAGCAGACAATAACGGCAGAACCCCGCTGCTGTTCGCTGCAATTAAGGGAAAACTTGCTCTGGTTGAGTATCTGGCTCAACAGGGCGCGGACGTCAACGTCAAAGACCCCGACAAAAAAACCGCGCTCCATTTTGCAGCCAAATCCGGTTCTTTAGATCTTGTCAAATGGCTGGTCGAACAGGGTCTGGACGTCAACGCTAAAGATAACGACTATGCTAAAATGTCTGTCTTGCTGTACGCCGTCGAAAACGATTCTTTTGAGATAGTTCAGTGGCTGGTTCAACACGGCGCGGACGTCAATGTAACAGATGCCCACGGACAAAACGCGTTGCAGTACGCCGTTAAAAAAAGCTCTCTGGAAATGGTTCAATGGCTGGTCGAACAGGGACTGGACGTCAACGTAACAGATAGTCGCGGGAGTACGCTCTTGCATTACGCTTCTCAAAGAGCTTCTCTGGAAATCGTTCAATGGATCCTTGAACAGGGACTGGATATCAACGCAAAAGACTCACTTGGACATACGCCTATATTCTACACAGCTCGCAGCAATTTTCCAGAACAGGTTGAGTGGATGGTCGAACGCGGCGCGGACGTCAACGCAAAAGATAAGATTGGGTTATCCGTGTTTTATTATATTTGCGAAAATATCCATTTAACGCTAAAAGAAAAGCAAAACCTTTTTCTTTGGCTCGACGAACACGGCGCTGATCTCAAAAAGAACGGCGCTGATGCGTTATTTCAGGCTGCTTTATTAGGCAATCTGGAACTGGTAAAGTGGCTGGTGGAACAAGGCATAGACGTCAATAGCGTATTTCCAGATCATAAAACCGCATTGCATTTCGCCGCCCGAGGCGGCAATTTGGATCTGGCTCAATGGCTCATTGATCAGGGCGTTGACGTCAACGCTGAATCGAACAGCGGCGAAACCGCGTTAACGCTCGCCTGCGACTGCGACAGAATCGTTTTCGACAAAAATAGTCTCAAAATGGTTCAGCTTCTGGTAGAACATGGCGCTATCGCCAATCCGAATCTGGGTAAAAAACTGTGTCCTTACTGGTACGAACTGTGGAAAAAACAAAGCAAATCCAGAACGGGCGTGAATTACCAGCTGATTTGTTATTTGATGTTTCACGATTCGGTTTTTATTTTCGCCGTTTTAGTTCCTTTACTCGCTTTGTTGTATTTCGTTATAATTAAAAGAAAACGGAAGAAAGAACAAATCGAGACGGCGTAAAATCGGAAAGGCGCCGCCTTAACCAGCGCCCCGCTCTAAAGCTGGGAGGATTCTGGGAGTTTTCTGGGAGGATTCTGGGAATTGCTGGGAAGATTTAATCCATTCCCAGCCTATCCCAGCGCTCTCCCAGAAGTTCCCAGCTCTCTCCCAGCTTCCTCAACTGCTAAAGCGGTTGTACTCCCGGGAACTGACGTTCCCGGCTCGCCTAAATTTCTTTGCGAACTTTGCGTTCTTTGTGGCTAAAAATTCTTTGGCGGCTGACACAGCCGCGGTCCAGTGGTTCGAGCGGGCTTTCCACGTTCCAAAATTTTTGGAGGCTTCCGCCGCAAGCGACCAACGGGAGCGGAGATAATACGTCTAGCGCGGGAGCGCGGAGCGGGAGCGGCGCCTCGCCGTCGGCTCGCCTGCGCTTTGCGCCAATTGCTAATTGAAAATTGCTAATTGCTAATTAAACAAGCCTGCGGCGGAAATATCGAGAACCACTTCAATATTACGCGCTGCAGGCTAAATACCGACTGTCCACACGCTAATTTAACAGTCGATGTTATCTTTCGGGTGCAGTTAAAATTGCTTTCAACCACAAGGAGAATTACCCAATCGATACATATAGTATAGTTTAACTATTTTTATTATCAAGCCCTTT
>JAZRTH010000948.1:0-9609 GCA_045651945.1 Thermoguttaceae bacterium | reverse complement strand
CCCCCCTTTTCCCCCCCCCCCAGCGCCGTGGGCGCTGGGGGAGAGGGAAAAGGGGAATTTGTCGATTTGTTTTATTGTATGACGCTTTCCGTGGGCTAAAGCCCACGGTTACAATGAGTTGCGTCCCTTCGGGACGAGATTCTACTTCCCGTCTTCTTTTTCAGTTCCGCACAATCGGGCATTGATTCTGCTTGTCCCAGTACGGAGACATGTTTCTCAGACTTTCGACAATTTTCGGGAAGACGTCTGTAATATACGCGATTTCTTCTTCTGTATTGTATCGGCTGAAGCTGAATCGGGTGGACCCGTGCATAGCAGTAAACGGGACGTTCATGGCGCGCAAGACGTGGCTCGATTCCAGCGACCCGGACGTGCAGGCGGAACCGCTCGAGGCGCAAATTCCCGCTTCGGAAAGCTGGTACAGAATCGCCTCGCCTTCGATGCAATGAACCGCAACGTTGGACGTGTTGGGCATACGAGTTGCGCCTCGACCGTTGATTTCAATATACGGAATCCGTTCCAGAAGCGTGTTCTCGAATCGGGCGCGCATGCGTCGAATTCGTTCTGAATCCGCCGCGTGTGTTTTCGCCGCCAGCTTCATCGCCTCTGCCATCCCGACGATATACGCCACGTTTTCCGTCCCGGCGCGGCGTCCGTTTTCCTGATGTCCGCCGATTAAAAACGGACGAATTCTCGTTCCCTTGCGAATGTACAATCCCCCAACGCCTTTGGGCGCATGGAATTTGTGTCCGGAGAAGGAAACGAGGTCAAAAAGCCCGGACTGATAGTTCAGCGGGAGTTTGGTCATCGTTTGCGTGGCGTCCGTATGGAAAATGATCTTCGGATCCGTCTCTTTGGCGATTCGCGCCAGGTCTTCAACCGGGAATACGACGCCGGTTTCGTTGTTGGCGTGCATAATCGAAACGATGAGCGTGTCCTCGTCCAGAGCGCGGACGTATTCTCGCATATCCAGCTCGCCCAGATTGTTGACTTTCAAATACGTAACCCGATAGCCGCGGCGTTCCATCTCCTTGCAGACTTCCAGAACCGCCGGATGCTCAACCGAGGTTGTAATAATGTGCCGTCTGGACGAATTCGCCGCAGCGGCGCCAAAAATAGCGGCGTTGTTGCTTTCCGACGCACAGGACGTAAAGAGAATCTCGGACGGGTCTTCGATGTCCAGGCATTGGGCAATCGTCTGACGAGCCTTTTTGACCTCGTGCGCTACGTTCTGCGCCGGCGGGTACATCGAACTGGGGTTATAGTACAAGTCGTTAAAAAACGGAAGCATGACGTCCCGAACTTCCGGGGCGACAGCCGTCGTAGCGTTATTGTCAACGTAAATCATGGCAGGAAAAAAGAAAGTTAGGAGTTAGGATTGAGGCAGTAGGCAGTAGGCAGTAGGCAGTAGGCAGTAGTGAACTCTTGCGTTGTTCTCTCGCGTCATGCCGTCTCGCAACTCGCTACTCGCAACTCGCAACTCTATTATATACCAAAAGCCCAGATAGTAAAGAGGGGAACAAGAGCAGAAAAAACAATGCAAAAAGCCCCTGATTTCTCAGGGGCTATTCTACAGGAGTCTACTTACAGACCAATTCCATTTGTATTTTAGTATTTCGAGAAGGGACGGAAAACGCTCTTGGTTGTTCCATGATAAGAACCGTCGTTGTAATCCATTCTCCAGGTTCCGTCATGCCACTTGAGGGTAACTTCGCGCCATCCGAGCGGAACTTGCGGGTACGGATAAACCGGTCCGATGTACGGCCAGCAGTTGGCGCTGTACTGTTTCGGATAGCAAACCTGAGCGTAGTTCGGATAGGCAGCGTAAGACGGCCAAGCGTGATGAGGCAAATACGGGCGATCATAACGAACGGCTTGCTGCTGTCCATACTGATCCGGCATCGCGTACTGGGGACCGCTGCCCATCGGAAGCGGAGTTCCATACTGAACAGGCGTGTTCTGATCAACGACCGGAGCAGGCGTGGGTTGTTGAACGCTTGTCTGGGTCGGAGCAATAACCGCCGGCATGGGGGTAGAAGTCTGAGTCGGGGCAATCACCGAGGACGCTTGAGCTTCGCTAAGCGGGACGTCAGAAAGAATGCTAACGCCGGGCTGCTGACCAACGGCGGAAGAAACGGGCGCCTGTCGACAGGGAGCCTTTTCCAAAATCGAAGCGGAAACCTGCTGAATTTCGCCAATGTTCATACGGTTGTTGACAGTAGAAACGCCGGGAACTCTGCGAACAACATTTTCAATACGGCTTCGCTGTTCGCTTGACGCCGCCACTCCTTCCAGAGTTACAACGCCGTCTTTGACGCTAACCTGGATTTGGTCTGCTTCTTCCAGAGCCGCACTCTGAACGAGCGCTTGTTCGATGTTATCCGCTACTGTCTGGTTATTGGCCAGTGCGACGCTGCCAATCGCCAGAGCCGCTGCACATGTAATTACTACAAAAAAACGTCGCATATCAAAATCTCCTGTAATTGCCCTGCTTTCGACATCCCTCGTGAATGTAACGCGAAAGCAGAAACGATATGTTTTCGACAAAATATTTACTTGATTGTCTGCCAACGTTTCGGCATAACAATTCACGTTACCATATTTGTCGGACGTTTCCACTGATATTTTTTAAGATATTTCCTCTTAGCGTCAAAGTTTACCAGAATTCTCTATCTTAACAGCAAAAGCTCACAGATTAAGAAATCGAGGATTAGTTTTAGCGTTGTTCAGAAGATTCGTTTTTGTCTTTCATGAACGCGAGTCGTATCAGCCAGGCGACGAAGACGCCCAGAGTTAAGCCAACGATAAATCCGACGAGGGATTTCCACTCGGCAGCAGGCGGGCAGAATCGGTTAAGACAAACTGAGCCTGCAATTCCAGCAAGCAGCGGTACAATAAATATAATAAACGACCAGACAACCATCGCCGGCGCGCCGAGCAGTTCAGCAGCGCGGGCGGATTCTTCGGAAACCTGTCGATGCGAACATTCGTGATTCCCGCACGTTGCACAGCTCGTCGGAGCCGAATCGCTGCCGGGAGCCATCGACAAAAAATCCTCGCACGGCTTTTCGGATTCGGAAATATTCTGCTCGTCAGTTTGGGATTCTGTATTATCTGTGTCGTTCATGATTTGAGGATTTATTATTGGGGATTTGTTAGGGTTATTATTTAACATTATCTATTTAGTCAAATATTTTGCAATCCCCCCGGGTATGATTTTTATTTTTTAGGGTTATACTATTATATTAGTTCAATTCAGAAAGTAAATTGCAATCCCTTTGGAGCATTTTTAATAAAATGAATACCCACGCCACTCCGGAAGAATTAAAGCAGAATCTGCAAGCGGTTCAAGACGAAATCGCCCAGTCTGCTCTCAAGGCGGGACGCCAACCCGGCGACGTTCGTCTGGTCGCGGTCAGCAAATACGTTGAATATCCCGTCTGCAAAGCGCTTATTGAACAGGGAGCGCAGGAACTCGGCGAGTCCCGACCTCAGCTGCTGGCGTCCAAGGCAAAGGCGGCTTTGGCAGACAACCTCGCTGTGAAATGGCATCAGATCGGGCATTTGCAAACCAACAAAGTCCGAGACATTTTGCCGTTCGCGGCGCTGATTCATTCCGTCGATTCCGTTCGACTTCTGGACGCCATTTCCGAGAACCTGGAAAAACATTTCCCGGATAAGCCGTATCAGGACGTTTTATTGGAAGTCAACTACGAGCAGGAAGAGAACAAGACCGGGCTTGATCCGGACGCCCTTTTGGGCGTAATGGAATACGCCTTGTCGCTGCCCCGGATTCGCGTTTGCGGTTTGATGACCATGGGCGCGCTGGGGTCGTCTCCGGAAGAGGCGCGCAAGACGTTTGCCGCCGTTCGACAGCTTCGTGACAAACTTCAGGAAACGTTCAATCCCGAAACGCCTTTGACGGAACTGTCGATGGGTATGAGCCACGATTTCCATGAGGCGATTCTGGAAGGCGCGACCATGGTCAGAGTCGGCTCGCGCCTGTTTGAATAAAAACGAAAAGGACGCCAGGACAAATAGACTTTTTTTATTTAGAACGCAGAGTACGCAGACTCCTCGCAGAGAACGCAGAAGCAATCAGCGCGAAGCCGCGCGAGCAGTAGGATAAGGTTATGCCTCCGAAAAAGCTTTTTTCGACGCTCCCCACGTCCACTCGGGAACCGACCCTGTCGGTGTGTCATCTACGCCCGATTCTCGGGCTATGACACGATGTTCGATTGCAATTTTAATAAAATAAATCGGGCTGGAATCGTGGCGTAGCTAACGTAGTTAGCGTCGTCGCCACATTCCCAGCCCGTCTGCGTATTCTGCGGATATTCTGCGGTCTCTGCGTTCTTCTTTTCTTTTATTAAAAACCCAAGATGTGCGCTTGCGTAATTACGCATTACGAATTACGCATTCCGCATTAATATTTTACCGTCGCTTCGACCGGGTGATGGTCTGAAAGGAACAGCCCGTTGAATTTCTCGGTAATAACGCGTGACGAAACCGGCTTGAGGCACGGCGACGACCAAATGAAGTCAATGCGTTTGTTGAAATTCCCCTGTCCCCAAGCGTGATACGTCTGCTCGTCTGTATTGGGATGAAGAACAGCGTGGACGTCGATGAGCGGAACAGGCGACTGAATTTCGATTCTCTTGTTTGGGTCAGTCGATTTTATTTTAGCGCCCGCTAAATAGCGCATCGCAGGGCTGTCTTTGGGGCAGTTCATATCGCCGGTAACGAACACCGGGTCGTTATGTTTTCTCTTCGCGATGAAGTCTGCCAGAATCATTGCGCCTTCCAGTCTCGCCTTAAGACCAACATGATCTAAATGGGTATTGTAGAAATAAACAGCCTTGTCGGTCGGTTTGCCGTTTTCCAGACGAATAAAGCGTCCCCAGCAAACGGTTCGCGGGCATTCGGCGTCTAACAGTTTTGAACCCGGTTTGTCCGGCGTGCGCGACAGCCAGAAAACGCCGCATTCCGATTCGTCCAACATCCAGCGGGATTTGTTGTACAGCAGCGGCGTTCCTTCGCCTCGTTCGGCGCTGACGTCGCGAGATCGAAAGACCATGCCGTAACCTGGCAAATCGGCTTTGAGGTCGTCAACCTGGCTGAGTTCTGGACGAGTGGGAGCCAGAATCGCTTCCTGAATTCCGACGAAATCGTAGTCGCCGCGTTTAATCAACTCGGCGGCGCCCGGTCGACGATTTTTCCATTCTTCCGGCTGTCCGATTTCTCCGTAAGAAAGACGAATGTTAAACGTCAAAACGCAGATGTCAAACGAATCGGACGCGTTAGCCGCATCGTCAGCAAATACGAAAGAAGAACCAACAACAGTTAAAAGGAGCGTCAAAAGCCCCAAAAGAGTCTTTTTCATGATATTTGAAATAAGCAGGAGGGATAAATGGCGGGAATACACATGCTAAAGGGAACAGAGACGTTAAATCTCTGTTCCCATAGTCGTTTATCAACAGCAATTATGCTGCAATCGGGAGAATCATTCTCCGCGGAGCTTGAGTCCGTGTTCGGTCAGCTTTTCGCGAATTTCGTTCAAGCTGGTAACGCCGAAGTTTTTGCAGTCGAGCAGTTCGTCTGCCGTGCGGCGAATCAGTTCGCCAACCGTGGTAATGTTCAAGCGGTTCATGCACTTGCGAGCGCGGACAGACAGGTCGAGGAACGTCAGCGGCTTGTTCATGAGCAGCTGTTCGTCTGGAGTGAACATGTCGTCTTCCACCGGAGCGGGTTCTCGAGACGGCGCTTCGCCAGCAGTCTGACCGAGTGTAAGCCCCTTGGCTTGAAGCATTTCTTTAATCTCAACCAGAGACGTTTCTCCAAAGTTTTTGCTTCCCAGGAGTTCCTGTTCTGTAAATCGGCAAAGATCTCCGATGGTGAAAATGCCCATCTTTTTGAGCGTGTTGCGGCTGCGAACGGAAAGTTCGAAGTCGGAAACAGGGGTTCCCATGAGTTGAGCAACGTGATCTCGCTTGCGGCGGGCGTCTTCATCGAAGAAGCCTTCGTCAGTCGCCTGCGTATCTTTCAAATACAGACGGGCGCGTTCGTTGTTGGGAAACGCTTCCAAAACGCGTTCGTAGCATTTAGCCGCCTGTTCGTATTCTTCGCGATCTTCGTACATCAATCCCAGATTGATTAACGCGCCAACGTGAGACGGGAACTGAATCGCCGCTCGTTTGTAAAGCTGAAGAGCCGCTGCATCGTTGCCGCGGCGGTCGTTTTCCAGAGCCAAGCAGAACAAAGCGCCGGGGTGCGTTCCGTTAGCTTCAACAGCGCGTTCGTACCATGTAATGACCTCAGCGCTTTCCGCGCCCATTCTGGAAGCGGTCGCTCCGCGCTGATACAGGTACTCTGCCGTATGTTCAATTGGACCGGTAAGGGAATCGAGAATCTGAAGGGCCCCTTCCAGGTCGTTCATGTAACGGCGGACTTCGGCAATGCCGAGGTTGCAAATGTCTTTGTCGTAACCGGCGATAATAGCAGCGCGATACTTTTCTTCCGCTTCTTCATATCGGTTTTGAGCGAAGTAGTTTTTCGCCTGATAGAATCTGTCCAACGCGCTCCCGTCGCCATGGCTAAGTGACGCCAGCGACTTGTTGTATTCTCCCAGCAGATACTGGCAAACGCCCAGACGAACGTAACTGGCAGGACTGGTCGTTTCGTTTTCCAGTTCAGCTACAGCGTCGCGAAAAATGCGAAAATTGGGATGGCTGGAACCAATAAGATGGCTGATAATTTCAATTTCCTGAGGACCAAAAGCGCCGTTTAACAAAACGATCTGTTTAAGATCAACATCGTAAGGATTGCTAATCAAGATATAGTTCTCCAAAGGCAATAGCAAGAATCAGAACGAGTTCCACAATGCATACATCTGAAATAGCTATTATATTCCAGAGATTTCTGTCGAAACTCGCAGAAATAAAAAAAGAGCCAAAGATGGGAATCGAACCCGCAACCCCAGCTTTACGAAAGCTGTGCTCTGCCGATTGAGCTACTTTGGCTTTTTTCACCCGTCTGAAAGAAAACGTCCTCTCAAACAAGCAGCGTTAATATAACAGATTTTTCGTTTCCTGTCAAGGGGGTGGAGGAAATTATTTTCTATTGGGAAAAACAAGATGATTTGAGTTTGGAATTAGGAGTGTGGAGTGAGGAGTCCAAGCGAGCCGGGATGCGTAAGCTCCCGGAAAAACTCACGCAAAGTTCGCGAAGTTTGAAAGATAACTATGCGTTCTTTGCGGCTAATAAATTTTTGGCGCCCGTGGGCAGGCGCCATCCGTGAAGGTCATTCTGCTTCTGGTTCGTCGTCCTGGAGAATCGTCTGTTCCTGGAAGTTGCGGGAGATCAGGAAGAATCCGACGACGTCTACAACCAGCAGGACGAAGAATAACATGTAGTAGTTCGTTCCCTTAAGGCAGGCGAAGTGCGCGTTTTTGTCGATGAGCATGTTCAGCGAGCCAACCAGCAGGTTTCCAATGGCGATCGGCATCGTATAGAAACTCATAATCAGAGACTTCATCGTTTTGGGCGCCTGTTTGTACGCCAGTTCCAACGAGGAAACGGAAATGAGAATCTCAGCGACGGTAATAATTATGTACGCTAAAATCTGCCACGACTGGTTAAGCGCGATAACGTCGCCATGACGATGATATTCAAAATACAGCGGGAACGCCGCCGCAATCGCGCCTATAATCAGACCGAATTTGATTTTTCGGACAAGCGTCAGATTGATAAACCGGTTAATAAACGGATAAACCGCGACCGTAAAGAGAGGAATCAGTCCCAAAATCAAAGCGGGATTGAGCGCCTGCATCTGGTCGGGAAGGATTTCAAAATTCCGAACGCTGTCCGGGAGGAACGTACATTGATAGAAAATGCGCGAGTCCATGCTGTCACCCTGCTCGACCCAGCGGGAGCCGGTCTGGTCGTACATCGCCCAAAACGGGACAAGGAACAGATAAATCAGCAGAACTTTTCCGATAGCCTGCAATCCTTCCTTGCTTTTGATTTCTTTGAGGAAGTTATTGGTCGAGACGGTTCGCTTTGCGTACTTCTTTCTTCCCATCCAAAAAACCAGCGTCGCAATCGCCATTAAAACGCCGGGCACGCCAAAGGCGACGTGAGGTCCGTATTTTTCTCTCAGCCAAGGCGTCAAGAGCGTCGAAAAGAAAGACCCGAAGTTAATCGCCAGATAAAACCAGTTGTAAATATTCGACATCAAGCTCTGGTTGGACGAATTAAACTGGTCGCCGACAAACGACGACACGCACGATTTAATTCCGCCTGACCCCAACGCAATAATCGTCAACCCAAGCAGCAGCGCGCCCTTTTGCGTCATGCCAATAGCCTCGCACGGCAGCGCCAACACAAGGTGCCCAACGCAGTAAACCAGCGACAGATAGAAAATGACTTTGTATTTCCCCCAGAACAGGTCAGCCAGCAGCGCGCCGAAAAACGGCAGGAAGTACACCGCGAAGTTGAACATGTGAATCACTCCCGTCGCTTCCTCTTTGGACATCGGCGTTAAGAGGGATTGCGTCATGTACAGCATCAAAATCGTTTTCATGCCGTAGAACGAAAATCGTTCCGCCGCCTCGTTCCCGATAATATACGGAATGCCCGCTGGCAGCTTGGGCTTTTCTTCTGACGGAACTTCGTTATTGACCAATACAGCGTCGTTTGCTTGACTCATGATTGTTTATTAAATGGGATGATGAAAATATTCTCGCAACTCGCTTCCGTGGGTTAAAACCCACGGCTATTAATATTGAACTGCTACGCAGTTCTAGCAGAACGCTTCGCGTCTGTTTAAAATCTCGCAACTCGCTACTCGCAACTCGCAACTATCCCAGCGCCGCGGCGACGTCGTTGGAAACGATTACGCCGTAGTTGACTGCGCCCAGCCAGCCGGACATGATAATTCCGACGGAGCCGGTATGGTACAGCCCGGCGATCTGGTCTGGCAGATGTCGGCTGACGTCCAGGCCTTCAAACTTCGTACCGAAACTCGCGCCGGCAAGATGGAGCGTGTATCGCTGGAACGTCTTCGGCGTTGCCGCTTCGGTGTAAATCGCCCTTTCGTGAATATTGGGGACGTACTTTTCCAGAGCGTCTAAAGTTGTGTTAATCAAGTCCTGTTTGGATTCCTTGTAACGTTCCGGCGAGAGGTTGTTCCAGTCGGCGAAATTCGCGTTGGAACTGGCGACGATCGCGCAGCGGTTAACGCCGGGGCGCGTTTTGGGATAGTAGAACGAGTACGTTCTGCTGGTAATGTTTCGTGACAAAAGCATGTCGGTGTCGAATTCCGGCGCGACAGACGTAAAGAGCAAATCGCCGCAAACGTCTTCGTCGAGCATGTCCCCTTCTGCCATTCCGATATAAACCTGGGTTGACGAGTTGTTGACTCGCACCGATTTCGCCTGTTGAATGAAATTGGGGTCGAAATGAAACCCGCCGACCATGTCGAAAATCGTCGTCAGCAGGTTGCCGTTAGAGACGACCGCCCGGGTTTTGACGATTTTCTTTCCGTCGGGAGTTGCCAGCATGACGGACGACACCTTGCGTTTCCCGTCGCTTTCGTCAACGTCAATTCCC
>JAZRTH010000947.1:0-9699 GCA_045651945.1 Thermoguttaceae bacterium | reverse complement strand
GAAGAACCAGCCCTTGGCGTTTTTGAACTGGCAGATTTTCTTGTTGTCTGCGCCGCCGCACAGCGGGACGTAAGCGGCAACTTCGTCCCCGCGTCGGCAGACGAAATCGCACGTTCCGTATCCTCCCATCGACATACCCGTTACGTACAGGCGGGACTTGTCAAGCGAGAATTCTTTTCGCAACTGGTCTACAACCGCCAGCAGACAGGTCATGCTGTCAGACGGGGTAACGGGCGTTGCGTGAGAGTTTCTTTCCGCCCAGTTCGTTTCACACCAGCGTTTTCCGACTGGACACTGGGGAGCGATCAGGAAAGCGGGATTCTTAACCCGATTCTCGCCGCTGATAAGCGTTAAGAACTGCGGATGGAAAAGCTGCCTGACGTTATCGTCGCCGCGTTCGCCCGCTCCGTGAAGGAAAATAATCAGCGGATAGGACTTGTTTGGATCGTAGTTGTCCGGCTTAAACAGACGATACGGCAGTTTCGCGCCGTCGGGGGCTTGATAAACTCGCGCTTCGGAATTGGCGATAAGTTCCGAATAATCTTCCGCCGCGTTACAGGTTGTTACAAGGGTCATGGCTAATAAAGCAAAGGGAATGAGGTGTTTCATGGTTTTTGGGGGTAAAAGTGGTTAATGGGTTAAGGGGATGATGAAAGGCGGTAACGAAACGACCAACGGGAGTGGAGTTACGCAGTTCGCCGAAGGCGAACCAAAAGCTTGACTCAGTTGTTTTGTTCGCCTAACGGCGAATGCGTAATTCCGTTCGCTTCGCTCACTTCATTACCGCCTTCCATTAATTGTTCGACAGCTCCTCAATCGCCTTGGCGACAGCGGCGCGGCGCTGGTAAATTGCGTCTGGCGAATAGTTGAACGTCGTCCAGTTGGACGTGATTTCCTCTGGAACTGTCAGTAACGATTCGTATTTCTGACGCTGTTCCGGCGTGAGGTTTTTGGCTTCGGCAAGCTTCGATTTGAGAATCTGTAACATCTCAAAATCCTCGATGCCTTCTCGGAGCATTTCCAGTCGAATGGACGGAACCGGATCGTCCAGATTCGGTTCTGAACTGGGCGTCGGCGCCGACAGCGGCGGATAGAGGAACCGACCGTCGCCGTTGCCCCAGAAACGCTTTGCTCCCGGCGGAAGCGCGCCGTCGTGAACGTAACACATGGGGTCAAGATACGGATTCTGCGGCGCTTTCGGATCAGGAAACGCCGACGGCGACGTCCAGTAGTTGGACTGCCAAACCAGAATGCCGCTTAAATCGTATTTCCAGGTTTGCCACAGCCACGTTCTTAACTCAACAGCAGCATGGTCGGTAAACTCGGTGCAGTACGGCGCATGAGGCCAGCAGCAAACGTACGTCCAGAATCGCGCGCCTTTTGCTTTGAGCGGCTGCGCTAAAGTATGATTGTAATTGGGCGTAACAGGACACCAAATGTCAATCTTGCCGAGGTTTTCCTTTTCCGCTTCATCAGCCGCCGGTTCTTCGGTAAGCAAATTGGGAATTTCCGGTGCGTACTTTTTGATTCGATTCATACCGTTGCGGACGTATTCGTAGTCTTTGGGATCCGGTTCGTCAAACCAGTATGTGTAACATTTGTTCAGCCAGCCTTTTTCTTTAAAATGATTTTGAAGCTGTTCGAGCTGACTTTTGAACATTGCCTGGTATTCCGGCGTACTCTCTCCATATCCGAGCAGCTGCGGTTCCCAGCGTTGCTGGAAGGTGCCGCCGCCCATGCCTTGAATCTGCAATAGATAGCCTGTAAAATTGTACTTCTTAAAGGCGTTTTCCATTGCTGCGTCAAAGGCGGTAAAATCAAATTGAGCGCGAGAATTGGCTGGATTTTCTTTGTCAACGATAAACTCCAACTTGTACGGATCCAGCGGAACGGGATGGTACGGGCTGATTCTGTATCTTGACAAGAGCATAAAATACTTGTCCAGAACAGCGCGTTTATCCGCATCCGTTTTAACTCCGTGATACTGCCATACAAACCCGGGATTGAATCCGAAAGCCGTTTCAAGCGTGTTGACCTTTGGCAAAGAGAATCCCCAGACGCGAAGCGTTACAGGAACGGTCGCCGTTTGCGTTTGCTCGCCGGAAACCAGCTTTAGCGTAACGTTAGTCTGATATATTCCCGCCGGTGTTCCTGACGGGACGTAAACGGTTATCCAGATCGGGCAGTTCTTTCCTGCTGATGCAGTGAACTCGTTCGGCAGCGGCGGCAGAGCGTCCGGATAGAAATCGCGAACGCATGTCGAGTCCGTCGGATGAGAAACGTAATGATAATAAACGCTTCTCAATTCGACGTTGTCTGCTGAGATGACGTTCTTGCCGTCAGCGGATTTCAAATCGCCGGCAACGCTGACCGAGATTTTCGTTTCCTTTTGAGGAATAACGACCAGCTGAGCGGATTCGTAATCGTTCCCGGCGGCGGAAAGGAAAATTCCGCTGGTCAAAAAAGAAGCCGTCAGCTCTGGCGCTTTTCGGGTCAGCGGGATTTTATGATCTGACGTCGTCCACCAAACGGGGGCGTCAACGCCTTTAGGGTCAAGACGCCAGCCGTAATCTTCCCGGTATAAATCCGGAACGAAATATGTGCAGCGCAAAACGCTTGTCTTGGCGGCTCCGGAATCGTCTTTCCAGTTGAGCGTTAAGTCGTACGTTCGATTCCCGGGAACGTCCTGAGGAAGCGCGTATTCAAAATCTTCCGGATAGCCGCCGTCGCCGGAAACCAATTCCCAGAAAATCGTTTTACCGACAAGTTCCAAGTCGGCTGACGAATCGACTGACGACTTGTTGCTTTTAGTATTGGCAGTAAAGCGGAATCGATGAAGCTGTAACACCGTACCGCCGTTTGACTTGTCTGCTATAAAACGAATCCAGACGTTTTTGGCGTCGAGGTTGTCAGCGGAGCCGTCGGAGGTTCCGACTTGAGTCAACTCGGTCAGCGGCTGCCAGTTGACGCCGTCTACTGAATATTGAACAAAAAGTTTCCCCTTAACATAATATTCGCAGCTCATCTCAAGCTGAAAACTTTTGAACGTCTCCGTACAGGGGGAGTTGAACTTATAGACAAGTTCAGAATCGCCCCCGAAAGTCCATCGGTTGGTATTGAAGCCAGCCGTCCATTTTTGAAGCGCCGGCGAACAAGCGCCTCCAGTTTTGTCAAATGAAGTAGAGAAAGTATACACTCCGGTTCCGGGATTAAACGTCTCGTTATCCGTCAGGTTATTGTCGGAAGCTCTGATTGTAACAGGGAGAATTTCCGCCTCGGCAAACTGGAACGTTGCGTTGGCTTCCCATTGTCCCAACCGGAGGACGTCGTTTTTAATATCCGGACGAGTCGGGAAAATGATAGTGTACGTTTTCCATTCCGGAGTAAATGCAAAATCGGTATTGAAAAACCGGGGGCCTGTCATGCCGCCGCGGCCAGCGCCGAGCGTTCGCGCTTTGAATCGAAACAGACCCAGCCCGCTTTTAGACGCCTGACGAAGCTGGTCAAACGGGAAATCGGGATAAATCCATGCCGACGACCCGACGCCTTTTCCGACAAGCTGTAACACAGCCCCCTCGACGCCGTCGACATGGGGAATAACTTCCCCTTCTCCGCCATCGGTCAGCTTCCATGAGGAATCGGAGAAGTCGAATTTCATTCGCCCGCCGTCGAGCGTTACGGAATCAGCAAAAGCGCTGACGTTAAACAGGATAATTGCGATAAAAAATAGTATGCGTTTCATGGTTATTAGTTGCAAGTTACAAGTTGCGAGTTGCGAGTTGCGAGTTGCGAGAGGATGAAAGGCGGTAATGAAGTGAGCGAAGCGAACGGAATTACGCATTCGCCGTTAGGCGAACCTAATATCGGGTTCAAGCTTTTTGGTTCGCCTTCGGCGAACTGCGTAACTCCACTCCCGTTGGTCGTTTCGTTACCGCCTTCCATTAATTGCTAATCTCAGAAATTCCTCGTGATTCCCTGTTTGAACTGTGGGTAGTTCCCGTCGGCGTCCGGTTCGAGGGGCGAGGGCGAGTCCAGTTCCAGAGCGTCCAGGTCTTTGACGAACTGGAATTCCGAATTCCAGGCGGTATCATAGGAAATCTCCTGACCGGATTCCAACGCCATGCGTCCCATAACTCCCGCAAAGGCGGACTTGATGCCCTCGTCGACCTTGACGTTGGGCAGGTCTTCGCGAATAATGCGGAACAGACGGTTGTGTTCTTCCTGATAGGAATCGTTTTTCGGCTTTTCAGAACGCCAAACGATTTCGTTGTGGTCTTCCGTAAATCCCTTGTAGATGCAGGGGCTGGGATGTCCTTCGCCCAAGACCGCCATGCCTTTGGTTCCCTGAACGACGCATTTGAACGCCCACCACGTGCCGGGAATCTGTCGCTGCTGAACGACCATTCTCACGCCGTCTTTGAAGTGATATTCGACCGTGGAATGGTCGTATGCCTGGTCTTTAATCGTGCGAACGGAACGTCCGCAGACGCCCTGGCACCAAACGGGCCAGTCATTCTTCGACCAGCAGCCGATGTCGATGTTGTGAATCATCCAGTCGATAATCGGGCTTCCCGCCACCCATGTAAAGCTGTTGAAATTGAGCAGCTGATTTTGCAGCGTCGATTTGTTGGGATCGTAATTGTACGGAACTTCTTCCTGGCAGCGATAAACGAAAATACCGGTGATGTCGCCGATAGCTCCGTTGTGAATCTGGTCAACGCAGTCTTCGGTTCGGAAGTACTTGCGGTTGTTCAACCCCGTCATGACTTTGAGCCCCTTTTCCTGGGCGATTTCCCACGACTTGGCAACGTGTTTGATGCCGGGCGTGTCGACAGCGAACGATTTTTCCAGAAAGACGTGAATTCCCCGTTCGACCGCGTAACGGAAATGAATGTGACGAAATGCCGTCGGCGTGGTCAGAATAACGACGTCTCCGGGATTGAGGGCGTCGATGCACGCCTTGTATCCGTGCAGGCCATGAAATCTGGCAACCGTGTTGGGATCGTTGTTTTTCAGTCTGTCCGGGCGGGCGTCTTTTACGCGCTGAAGCAGACGTTCCGTTTTGAACTCAAAGGCATCTGCCATCGAAACCAGCTCAACGGGACCTTCGGTATTGAGAGCCTGTAACAGCGCGCCCGACCCGCGGCTTCCGCAGCCGACAATGCCGACGTGAATAGTGTTGTTTTCAGCCGCATGAACGGCGGGAATGGTAAACGTAGACGCAACTGCCGCGGCGGCAGCGGTTCCTTTGAGGAATTGACGGCGGGTTGACATGGAAATTCTCCGTTGGGTTAAGGGGTTAAAGGAATTAAATGCTCTAAGCGCATTAAATATTCCTTATAATATGTCATGTGTACAAACTAATATCATATTTAAATATTAAACAGAATAGCGATTATTTAATCTTATGGATATCACGCTCCTTCACAGCAAGCAACCAGTCTATTCGTTTAATTAAATATTCCTGTCCAAGTTCAAGAATAATATCTCGACATTTATTTTGTATTATTTCGTTATTATCAATCGGTTTATCTAAACAGCTATAGTCAATCGCTTTTAACTGATTCAGTTTTGCCTCTTTGGCGTCAGCTAATTTGTTGAGTTCCTTTTCAAATCTCAAAATAAAATCTTCCATGAGAATAAGTCTTTGCTTTTCTTTCCACGATTTACGCGTAAAGAAAGAATAAATAGAACTCAAAAGTCTTCTCAAAAACGATTTATTGGCGTTTTCATTAGCTTCCGGTTGGACTTGAGATTTGATGTTTTCAATGACTGTTGAAATATCAGAATCATTTATCATACAATCATATAAGCTGTTGGTAATGACTCTAGAAAGATGTCTATTATGATGAACAGTTTGATTGACTAACTGATTTTGAGTGTTAACGTTAGTCAAAATATCTTGAATAGAAGAAGATGCATTCTTAAAAGAATAAAGAAGTTGTGAAATGATTTTACGTTCTTTATAAAACATATGCATTCTCAAATATGACAAGACGACAAGAATAAAAGCAATGAATAATTGCAGGATTAATCTGAACTCTTCACTAATATTGCGAAAATTATAATCGAAGTCTAAAAAACTGGTTTGCGCTTTAGAACAAAGATAGCTTAATCTTATCAATTCCAAAATGCCGTCTATACAGCATACTATTACAGAAACTGTCAAAACTGCTGTAACGATGTCAATTCTTTTTAGTCTCCGAATCAAATATTGAAAACGAACTCCAATTGATGAATCAAGCCGCGAACAACAAAAGACGACGCCAGCGGCTGTGAATAAAAGAATAGTTGTGAATAATGCGTAGAGATTTCTTGAAACAAAATCACAATTCGGAAGATAAGAATAGATAAAAAAGAAAAGGAAAAATATTGTTAAAACAGACCAGGAAAAAACGCATATTATTGATGACAGGCATAACGTACTCCATTCTGTTTTTTTTATTTCATGACTATAGTGTTCAATACTATTCTTTATCCAATTATTATTCAGATATTCTATATTTTCTGAATAATCATTTTTGTTGTTTGTGTCAAATGGAACTGTTGAATAAATGCCGTTTAATGTTGTCAGTAACCAGCCGCAGTCGTGAGCCTGTTTTGAAAGAAGATAGTCTTCGTTAATGAGTTTTGTAATTCCAACATATCTCCAAAATGCCTGGATTTTTAAGAAGTCAGACAACGTTTGTAGTTTGTGATATTTATCAGGCCAGGAATATATCAAATATACATATATACATCTAATAATTACAATAATTGGCGGTAATGACGCTATTGCTACAATCAAAAAAGCAATACAAATAAGATATGTTTTAGATATCTTGAATAAATACAAATCAATATAGGATTCATTTAACGATTCAATTTTGGGTATTATTGCCGTTTCATATGAGATTTTTGTTCTAATTCCAACCTTTGTTATGACATTGTCAAAGAAAAAATTTTGTTCATTTCCGACAAAACTGTAACGGGTAAGTTGAACCACATTTACTCCAAGACCGCTAATGCATATATTGTTTATATAGACAATGAAAGCGTTGCACATGAAAATGAACAAAAATGCCATGCAGAAGCGGTTGATATATTTCTTCGTCTTCTTTTTACAGTCATTAGACAGATGCTGAAAAAACAACGAATAATCATAGATTTGTTTTGTTGAGGCATCATGATTATTGTTTGAAAGAATATCTATTTTTTTCTCATCTTTTATACGTAGTCCCACATGATCTTCAACGCTCGTTTTATTAATTTTTTCAATTTGATCTAAATCTTTAGATATGCCCAGTATGGCAATTATTTTTGAGGGATATTTAATAAATTTCCTTTTTGAGAGCTCTTTGATGCTTTTGTAAAAAATAACAGGTGAACAATTGCCTTTATCATTTTGAGCGTTTGAACTGTTAGATTGAATATGCAAAACAGAATTAATTGTTGTTTCTTTATGAGCGCTAATCAAGCTTTCCAAATACTCCTTAAACTGGGCATTATTCTGTTCATTGTTTAAGTCGTTCTCTCGTTGTTTGAAAACAATTGTTATATGAGGGTGAATTGTACAATCGCGTTGTATTTCGCTTTCATTTGCACCCTCTTGAGATTGTGGATAAAAGTCTGAATGATCAACGGCGAATACAAATGAATATGGATCGCGATTTTTTGAATTTTTGGCAGTTTCTCCTCTTAAATTGTTTATCAAACCGCTAACTATTTCACCAGTCTTGCCAGACATGTTCGCTAAAATAATTAACCGCGTATTTTCCCATTTCCATTGTTTAATCAAAGCTTTCAAATAATGTTTTAATATTTTTTCTTCATTTTTGTCAAGGCTTTGAGGTTCCAGAATAGAAATAACGTAGGGGATTACAGGAACATTAACGCCTTTGGCGTTTGTCGTCCAGCTGTAGCAATAAGGCTTCTTGTTTAAAAATCCGTCAACAGATGTTTGCGTATTAATAGAATCGTTTATATTAGAATCGTCAGTTGACATAATAATATGGCTGGGGGTTAGGCGTTGTTTGTTGAATTGTTTGGAAAATGAAAAATTCGTTAATTTCTTTTTTATCGTTTCCCAAATCTTCTATAATATTTCTATTATAAATAACTCAAATTTTATATGCAACCCCCGGGGAAACAAAATTTTTGAAGGTTTCCAGATTTTTTATGGCTTAGGAACGCCGAACGCTCCATTGGGGAACGGGAAAGAGAATTTCCTGCTCCCCACTTTTAATACACGCGTTATTTAGGCGACTGCAAAAGTCGGTCTGTAACAGCAATAAGCCAGTCTGCGCGTTTTGCCAAAACTTCCTGGCCAAGTTCAAGAAGAACCTGTTGACAGAGTTTGACTTTATCTTCGTCATCGGCGTCTTTTGAAATCTGATTGTTTTGATTGGAGTTAATGCCAAACCAGGAAGAAACTTTGCTCCACATGTCGGAATTGATGTTTTCAACGGCTTTTTCGTCTTCCAGCAAAGTGTCAATAGAATAATCCGCCATTGTAAAAGGATAGTAAAGCTGCTCTATTCTGCGACGAGCTATAGTAAAAAGGCACATTCGATTGTAGAGCCACCAAATTGCCATGATAGCTAAAACAATCTGAATGATCAAACGAACCGCCATCAAGGGGTTGTAAAGATGTCCAACGGATGGCAGTTGAGCAGCGGTATATATTAAATTCAATCTTTTAATTTCAAAAAATGCGCCAAAACATGCAATGATTATAATTGCCGCATGAAAGATTTTTTCTGTTTGGGAAATAAGGAAATAACGTTTTGTTTTTTTCTTTTGTTTGATTTTTCGATAAATATTTCCTAAAAATCCATTGAAGCCGGTGTAGCAATTCTGCGACCACTTAATACGCATTGAGACGTACCTCTGGATGGCTTTGAAGAGAAAGCCTGCAAGAATCAAAAGCCATATAATAATGGTAACGCCAGCGCCCCAAAAAATTGAATCTTTGAAAGGCAAACCGTCAAAACCGAGAGTTTTTCCGCAAATACTAAAATGGAAACCAAAATCGGCAAAGAAAAATACTGCTAAAAAAGGGATGGTTGAAGCAATAATACACGCTATGGCCTTTGGCAAAAAGGATAAGGTATTCATACGAAACTGTGTGTCGCTCATTCGGAATGTTTTATCGAATTTTTGAATAATATCCTCGATCCAGATCGTGTCAAGTATTCTGATTCGTTCTTTGAGAACTTTTGTCGATTCTATTTTGGGACTATTGGGAATTGTAATGTTCAGCCCGTTTAACGCTACCAAAATCCAGTCTACTGCGGGAATTTGATGAGAACGGAAATTGGCGCTAACGCGGTTATCCATACTGGCAATTCTCCAAAAAACCTGAACTTTCACACAATCTGTCAGAGTTTTAAACTGATGATACTTATAATGCCATGAATTTAGATATGACGTAATGCAGCAATAAAAGATCGTAATTATACATAACGACACTGTAATGCTGGATATCAGAAACGCGCCAACAACCCTGGAGATATTTACGCCTTGGCTTGCTATTAATGCGTCCATCTCCGGGTCTGGCATGGCTTGTGGAGCAAACTGTTTCAAAGCGACTACAAGCTGCTCCCAATAGTATTCTTCTACTGATAAATTCTGATTGGGAATCCACTGTGTTACATAACAATGGCTCAAGCGAAAAATATTGGCGCCAAATCCCATTACACAGATGTCGTTCAGGAAAAT
>JAZRTH010000946.1:0-4450 GCA_045651945.1 Thermoguttaceae bacterium | reverse complement strand
ATTCGACAACGGCTCTAACGTCTTGACCAACGTCCAGTTTGGCGGACGCGCCGGAACGACGTACAGCGATTCGCTCGCAACCAGAACCGGCGCTGCGGGCGGAGAAGCGGTTATCAAATATCAAAACGGAGTCAACCGGTTTGAAAACGCTGTCTTTGGCGGCGACGGCGGAAATATCGTCATTTCAGAAACCGGGGCTGCGGCGGCTCAAAGTTTGACCGGCGGCGCAGGCGGAAAGGCGACTTTTACCATTACCAACGGCAGCGCGATTTTTGACACAGTCGCTGTCTTTGGCGGGTTTGGCGGCTCTGTTACAGACGATTACGGCGATGCCGTTTCCAACGGAAAAGGCGGCGCAGGCGGCGACGCAGTTGTGAATATCAACGGCGGCATTACGACCTTTGCCGGTCCTGTTATGGTCGGCGGCGCTGGCGGATACGGCGCGACAAACGGCTCTGGCGGGTCCGGAGCAATCAGCATCACAGACGGCATGCTTCGTCTGGACGCTCCCGTTTTGGTCGGCGGTCTGACGCTCTCCGATCTGGAGACGCTGGCGATTGACGCGTCCTCTCGAACGTTCGACTATAAAACCAACTCCGGACAGGGAACTGTTACAATGACCGGCGGCATTCTCGTCGTCTCTCAAAACGCCTTGCTGTCCAGCGCCAACGTCAACAGCGCGTTCAAGGCGTCCGGCGGGTCGATTCTGTTCAATATTGACCCCAACGGCGGGG
This sequence comes from Thermoguttaceae bacterium, assembly GCA_045651945.1. Classification (GTDB taxonomy): domain Bacteria; phylum Planctomycetota; class Planctomycetia; order Pirellulales; family Thermoguttaceae; genus RUG11551. Next base: position 3,716 of record JAZRTH010000946.1, on the reverse strand, counting down.
AGAATCAGAGTCTGGGCGCGATTGTCATGCCGTCTATCGTGATAACGTCAACAGCGCAGCTGGGCGTTACAATGGACGAATGGCAGGAAGGGAAATACACGTTCGATACAACCAATCCCGTCCTGGTTTCTGAAACGTCCAACGCGATGAAAGTCGATTCCGATTCCTTCGACAGTCTGTTCTATACGCTCGAAACGTATCAGGGCGTTGGCGCGGACGCCAATAAATGGTACTTGAAGTCCGTTATTGTAAAGAATATGGACGCGGTCTGGGCAGACGCCGGCGAAACGGTTCAAACGCTCAACGCTGCGGTTTTAAGCGAAGTCGCCCGCCGCGACGTCAACAATATATTCTTCCAGGCGCAGAATTACGACCAGCTCAACTCGGCTGCCGATCAGTTAGCCGGCGCCGCCTACGCTGACGCGATTACCGCTCCGCTGCAGCGGCTGACCAGCATCAACCAGATCGTCATGGCGCAGGTCATGCAGGTCAACGGAATTTATCACGCGGGCTACGTCTACGACGACGCGTATTCAAACGTCCGATTTTTGGGCGAAGACCGGGGAATTCTCGCCAATAACAGAGTCGCGCCCTGGGGCGGCTATTACGGCGGGACGTCGACGACCAGCTCCAATCTGGGAAGAACCGGATTCGACAACGACAGCCACGGGTTTATCGTCGGGCTTGACCTGCCGGTACAGGTCTTGCGTCTGGGCGGATACTACGCCTTTGGCGATTCCTCTGTAAATACAAGCTCGCTTCTGGCTGGCTCGACGCACATCAAAGGAAAAGATCACCTTTTCGGTATATATATGAAATGGAACGCCTTGATGCTCTCCGGATACTGGAGTCTGACGGGGAACTACGGGTACAGCTCGTATGAGTCCACCCGGGCGCTGAGTTCCGGAAGCGCGCTGGCGTCCTACGGCGGCAGTCAATGGGGGATTTACTTTGAACGCGGCTGGTCGATTCCGATTTGGCTCTTTAACGTCAACCCGCACCTGGCGCTGCAGTACGAAGTCGTTTCTCAAGACGCGTTCTCCGAAAGCGGAACCAGCTCGCATTGCTTCGACTACGAAAGACTGTCACTCCATTCGCTCCGCGGCATAGCGGGACTTCGAGGAATCATGAACCTCGGGACGTTCAAGCTAACCCTGCACGGCTCGTACATTCGAGAGATGGGCGACGGCGAACCCGCTATTCGCGCTATTATCGTAGAAACGGGAGACATGATGACCGTCTACGGACTGGGCAACGGGCGCGACTGGTTTAACGGAGGCGCCGGCGTTACTCTCTGCCTGGGACAGTTCTCTCTGATGGCGAACTACAACCTCATGCTCAACGGCTCGACAACGTTCCATTCCGGCATGGCGACGCTGAAGTATAAGTTTTAGAGGGAGCGTATCTTTTCTTACTTGACAAAGAAATTACATTGAATATAATTTCGTTAATTGAATATGAGAAAACGCCCATAGACGAAATTCAGAATAAGTCATGAATATCCCCGAACTACTGAATCTTAACGAAGACGAACATACCGAATTCAAACAGGCTAAGAATACATTTGAATTCGATAAGCTGGCGCAATACGCCTGCGCGTTGTCTAATCGGGGAGGAGGGCGAATCGTATTTGGTATTACTGACAAACGACCGCGACAGGTTGTTGGGAGTCAAGCGGTTGAACAACCTGAAAAAACTCGCCAATCCCTTATGAACAATCTTGGCGTCAATGTCAGTTTTGAAGTTGTCGATTCAAACGGGCTTCGCGTTCTGGTTTTTACCATAGCTTCACGACCTATCGGGCTGCCAATACAATACGACGGGAAATTCTGGTGGCGACATGGCGAGAGCCTGGTTCCAATGCCCGCAGACGTTTTGGGAAGTATTTATTCAGAATCGGGACACGATTTTTCTGCTGACGTCTGCTCGCGCGCGACAATCAACGACCTTGATTTAAAAGCCGTTGAACGATTCCGAAAAAAATGGATTAAAAAGTCCGGCTTGGATCGGCTCAACGCTCTTTCTGTAGAACAAGCGCTTAAAGACTGCGAAGCGATTACTGACGAGGGTGTTACCTATGCCGCGTTGATTCTTTTCGGGAAAAAGTCGTCCCTGTCAAAGTTTTTGGGACAGTCAGAGATCGTTTTTGAATACCGTTCCTCTGAGGCTTCCGGACCAGCTCAACAGAGAGAAGAATTCCGTGACGCTTTTTTCAATATCTACGATAGAATTTGGGAATTAATAAATTTAAGAAATAATAAGCAACATTATCAAGACGGGTTATTCGTCTTTGATATTGACACGTTCAACGAGCGGGCTATTCGCGAAGCATTGTTAAATGCGGTATGCCATCGAAATTATCAACTTTGTGGAAACGTTTTTGTAAAACAGTATCAAAATCGGCTGATTATTAGCAGCCCAGGCGGATTTCCACACGGTATTACTACCGAAAACATTCTGGATAAGCAATCGCCTCGCAATCGTCGTATTGCTGAATTGCTGGCAAAATGTGGTCTGGTAGAACGTTCTGGTCAGGGCATGAATTTGATATTCGAAACCTGCGTCAAAGAGGCAAAAGCCCTTCCTGATTTTACGGGAACAGACGAAAACGAAGTCTGCATTACGCTTCACGGCATCGTCCTCAACGAAAAATTGCTTCGTCTGATTAACAAAGTTAATTCAGAAACCTTGAATCATTTCTCAACACAGGATTTTTTAGCGCTCAGTCTCCTGTCGCAAAATGAAGAAATTCCTTCGACTTTTAAGTCTAGTATAGAATCTTTATTAGAGATTGGTTTAATAGAGTTTAACAACCAAGGACAATGCATGCTTTCTCGGAAATACTATACCGCATCTGGTCGAGCAGGAGCATATACCCGCCGACAGGGGTTAGATCGAGAAACAAATAAAGCCCTTTTATTAAAACACATAAAACATCAAAACGAAACGGGAGCAAGTTTCAAAGAATTTACTCAGGTTTTACCTTTTTTAACATCAGGGCAAATCAAAGGATTGTTAAATGATATAAAACAAGAAGGATCAGCTTATTCCGTTGGAAGGGGTAAGTCTGCAAAATGGTTTTTAAAATCCAAATGATTATCTTCTAAATCCATACTGGACAATTATCCCAATATAGGGCAATTATCCAAATAAATTATCCAAACAGATAGTCAGATGTTTGCCTAAGTGTAATTATAATAAAAGGATATAGCTTTCATGGCTCATTCCAATATCGGGGAATTATCCAAATAAATTATCCCAATACCGAGGAATTATCCAAATAAGTTATCCAAATAGCTACAAATGTTCCAATAAAAGATCCAAATAGGTCATTTAAAAAGAATAACAGACGAGCCAGAATTCTGGCTCGTCTGGCTTATTTTAGAAGTACATCTGCACAGACGTGGTAAACACGCTGACGTTTCCAGTCTTATTGAGCGTTCCGTACTTGTATTCGTCGTTGGACAGAATATAGTTAAATACAACGCGGAACGTCTGACTCATTTGCCAGTTCAGACCAAAGGTATGGTCGTAAGCGATGCCAACCTTGGACTTTTCTGCATCGCCTGTCAGCGGCATTTGACGGTAATCAATCCAGCTGAATCTGTACAGCAGCTGCCATGCGCCGCATCCTGACTGGAACATGCCGTTTTCACAGCGGCGGACGAAATCGACGTTCGGTTTGATAAACGTCAAAGTTCCTGTCGATTTCTGGT
>JAZRTH010000945.1:0-4826 GCA_045651945.1 Thermoguttaceae bacterium | reverse complement strand
CCCGGACCCGTTTGGCTGGACGTCCCGTTGGACGTGCAGTCGGCGGAAAGTGACCCCAGTCAGCTGCGCTCGTACGACCCGGCGGAGGACGATCAAGACCTGGACGTTTCCGACAAAGACTTGCAAACGGCGCTGGAACGTCTAGCCGCCGCCAAGCGGCCGGTGATTGTCGCGGGTATCGGCGTTACGCTATCCGACAGCCGCTGCGAGTTCCTGCAGATGGCGGAAAAGCTGGGCGTTCCCGTCTTAACGACCATTTCCGGCATCGACCTCATCCCATCGGACAACCCGTTGTTCTTTGGGCGTCCCGGAATTTTGGGCGAGCGTCCCGCCAACTTCATTCTCCAGAATTCCGACTTTGTCCTCGTTCTCGGAACGCGAATGTGTCTCCGGATTATCGGCTACGCCTTTGAATCCGTGGCGCGTGCGGCGTACAAGGTGATGGTTGACGCCGACGACGCGGAACTGAACAAGCCGACGTTTCAGCCGGATCTGAAAATTCACGCAGACGCCGGGCGGTTTATTCGCCGCGTTTTGTCGTCCAACGCTGTAACAGGCGACCTGTCTGACTGGCTGGCGTACTGCAACAACGTTAAGAGGAAGTATCCGGTTGTAACAGACGAACATCGAAACCGAACGGACTACGTCAGCTCGTATGCGTTCCCGGAAGTGGTGGGGCAGAACCTCTCTGCCGGCGATATTGTCGTTACCGGCAACGGCACCGCGTACACGAGTACGTTTCAGGCGATCCCCCTCAAGCCGGGCGTGCGAATGTTCAGCAATCAGGCGTGCGCGTCGATGGGCTACGACCTCCCCGCCGCGATGGGCGCTGCGTTTGCAGGCTCCGACCGGCGCGTCGTTCTCTTTACCGGCGACGGCAGCATTCAGATGAACGTTCAGGAGATGCAGACGATTCTCAACTATCGGCTCCCGATCAAGGTGTTCATGTACAACAACGACGGCTATTTGTCGATTAAAAACACTCAGCGAGCGTTTTTCGAGGGTCGGTTTGTCGGCTCTAACCCTGAATCGGGCGTCGTGTTGCCGGACATGAAAAAAATCGCCGCCGCCTACGGCTGGCCGGTATATCAGATTAAAAACAATCAGGAAGCGGCTGCGATCGTGCCGGAAATTCTGGCTCAACCGGGGGCTGTCTTCTGCGAAGTCATGACGGATCCGTACGAAGTCCTCGGGCCGAAATCGGCGTCAAAGCAAATGCCTGACGGCTCAATCGTCTCTCAGCCGCTGGAAAATCTCGCGCCGTTCCTGCCGGAAGACGAACTCCGGGAAAACATGCTCATCCCGCCCGTTCAGAATTTTACCGACTACTTTTTTGACCTCGACGGCACGACGCTCGACACGTACGGGGATTTGAAATCGTGCATGAAAGCCGCGCTGCAAAAGTACACGCCAGACGTCGACCGGTTTGAGACGGATTTCGTTATCGGTCCGCCGCTGCAGATGTCGGTAAAGATGTTTCTCCCCGACGCCGACGAGGCAACAATCGACAACATTTGCCGCGAATTCAAGACGCAGTACGATACGTCCGACTATCCCGAAACAACAATGTATCCGGGAATTGAGGCGTTGATCAATCGGCTTTACAAAGCGGGCAAGCGGATTTACATCGTAACCAACAAACGCCGCGTTCCGACGTTCCGGCTGCTGGACAAGTTCGGTTTGAGAGACAAAGTCGTGGAAGTCGTAACGCCCGATTCGCGTCCAGACGGGTATACGAAAACGGAAATGCTCCAAGCGCTGCTTTACAAGTACAGCGTCAACCCGGACAAAGCCGTCATGACTGGCGACATGACCAGCGACGTCATGTCGGGCAAAAGCGCCGGCGTTCATACGATTGCCGTAACGTGGGGCTACGGCTCGGAGGAAGCCCTCAAAGAAGCTCAGCCGGACAAAGTTATTTCATCCGTCGACGATTTCTGGCTGTAACTCGCGCCGGGACTTGCAGGAATTCGTTTGTTTGAGTATAATAGAAAGAGAGTTAAACTTCGTCCCGAAGGGACGCAACTCTTGTAACCGTGGGCTTTAGCCCACGGAGGAATGGCGCGCAAGCGATAAATTGGAGTATTTAGATCAAACAAGCGATAAACCTGGCTTGACAAGCGATAACGCGGCTTCTGCAAGCGATAATCCACAAAAAACAAGCGATAAATCAAATCCGGCAAGCGATAAACCCGAACAGACAAGCGATAAAGTATTAGCTTTTATCCGAGAGCGTGGGGCGGTCTCGACGGCGGATGTAGCTATGGAGCTTTCTCTTAGTCATTCTCGTTGCAGGGCGATTTTGGCGTCGATGGTCAATCAGGGCATACTTATCGCAGTTGGTAATAATAAAAACAGACGGTATAAAATCCAATAATCATTCCCATGAAAACCATATCCATTGTAGCTGGCTGTTATAACGAAGAGGGCAACCTTCAGGAACTGTACGACCGTTTGCGCGCCGTTTTCGAGCGCAATCCGCAGTACGATTACGAGATTATTATTGCGGACAACTGCTCGACCGACGGCAGCCGGGACGTTCTGCGTCGCCTGGCGGCTGAAGACCCCAAGTTCAAGGCAATCTTCAACGCGAACAACTTCGGGCACATTCGCTCTCCGTTCAACGCCTTTTTGCAGGCGACCGGCGATGCGGTTGTCATGATGTGTTCAGACTTGCAGGAGCCGCCGGAGGTTATCGACGAATTTTTACGCAAGTGGGAAGAAGGGTACGACGTCGTCGCAGGCGTCCGTTCCGGCACGAGAGAAGGCTGGGTGATGCCGATTTTCCGGAATCTGTACTACTGGCTGCTGGGAAAAGCGTCCGACAACTCTCATCTGCTCAAGGCGTTTACCGGCTTCGGTCTGTACGACCGTAAATTCTGCGACGCCGTTAAGTTGTATCATGAGCCGTACCCGTATTTCCGCGGCTTGGTAAGCGAAATCGGGTTCAAACAGGCGCAAGTTCCCTTTGTTCAGGACAAGCGTAAGAGCGGAAAAACGAAAAACAACTTCTTTACTCTGTACGACATGGCAATGACGGGGTTTGTTAACCATTCCAAACTCCCGTTGCGATTGGCGGTCTTTTTCGGATTCTTTGCCGGGATTGCCAGTTTTCTTATTGCTATCGGGTATCTGGTCGCGAAGCTGATTTGGTGGGATCATTTTCAAATGGGAACCGCCCCGATTTTGATCGGGATATTCTCGTTCATGTCCGTTCAGCTGTTTTTTATCGGGATTATCGGCGAATACATCGGCGCGATCTGGACGCAGGTCAAAAATCGTCCGCTGGTTATTGAAGACGAGAAACTGAACTTCGACGAAAAGGAAAAAAAGTAGCCTCTGCGACCGCAGCGTCGTTTGTATTCAATGAGTAAATTTGAACTATTAGACCGCACGTATCTCAAAGCCCGCATGTCGCAGTTCGTCGACGCGTTGGCTGGCAAGACCGTATTGATTACCGGCGCAACAGGCTTCTTCGGCAAATGGCTGCTTGAAAGCGTGATTGCATTTAATGATCATTTGAATAGTGATTGGCTGACCGAAAGCGAAAACGCATATCCCCGTACGTTAGAACGCCCCAAGCCGCTGCAAATCGTTGCTCTGTCGAGAAATCCCGGGGCGTTTCTGGAACGATACCCCAAATTCGGCAAGTACGATTTTATACAGTACATTTCAGGAGACGTCCGAAAGTTTGAGCTGAAGAACGTCAACGTTGATTACGTTATTCATGCTGCGACCGACGCCAGCGCGAAGCTCGAACAGGAGAACCCGGACGAGATGTATTCGGTCGTCGTTCATGGAACGCAGCGTGCGTTGGACGTCGCCCGACAGTGCGGAGCAAGCCGATTTCTGCTCACCAGTTCCGGAGCGGTTTACGGACCGCAGCCTCCGGAGATGTCACATATTCCGGAGAGTTACATCGGAACGCCTGTTACAGCCTACGGACAGGGCAAGGCGGTTGCCGAACAAATGGTTAACCATTACGCAGACCGGTTCGGGTTCCAGTCGCACATTGCCCGCTGTTTCGCGTTCGTCGGACCGTATTTGAATCTCGACATCCACTTTGCCGTCGGGAACTTTATTCGCAACGCGTTGGACGGCCAACCGATTGTCATCAAAGGCGACGGAACGCCGACTCGCTCGTATCTGTACGCGGCGGAACTGGTAATTTGGCTCTGGACGATTCTGCTTCGCGGAGAAAACCATTGCGTTTACAACGTCGGGTCAGACGAAGCTGTTACAATCAAAGAACTGGCTCAGCGCGTTGCCAGCCGCTTTGACGACCCGCCGGAAATTCGGATTCTGGGAACGCCAGACCCCAGCAAACCTCGAGCGCAATACGTCCCAAACGTCGATAAAATCAAAAACGAACTGGGACTGTCGCAAGAGTTCAATTTAGACGCCGCCCTTGACAGTACAATCGAGTTTAATCGATAGTATGAAAAACAGATTCTAATACTAAATTGTTGGAATTATAAATACTAAACCGCCCTCTTTGGCGATGTTTCCTATTATTAATTATGCGGTATTCCCCCGCCCCTTGCAATTATTTCATTTTGTACTAAAATATTAAATAGAATGAAACGGTTGTGCGTTTCAAAACTAGATACCTGCCTTTTTCATTACGGAGAATGACTCACATGAAAAGAACCGCTTTAGCTATCGTAACATCGTTGTTGTTTGTTGTTGGATGCCAGCCGGCTCCGACTACCGCCCCTACTGGCACAGGTACGGAAACCGCGCCGGTTGAACAAGCTGTTGTTGAAGAAACCATCGTTGAAGAAACGGTTGTCGAAGAAGTAACTCCTGAAGTTCCCGCTGTTGAA
>JAZRTH010000944.1:0-2484 GCA_045651945.1 Thermoguttaceae bacterium | reverse complement strand
CAACGGTTCCGGCTTGAAAGGGCGTACCGCCATTCACGAGCTGTTGATTATGAACGACCGTCTGCGAGACATCATCAACGAAGGCGCGTCTACGGAAAAGATTCGAGACGTCGCGCTGCAGTCCGGCTTGCGTCCGCTGCGTGAATCCGGCTTGACCAAGATTTTCTCCGGCATGACGACCATCGACGAAGTCATCCGAGAAACCGTTATCGATTAACGTATATAAGGAACGCATAATGGATGCATTAAAAGAGCTGTTTGAAACAACAATAAATCTCGAACGGATTTTAACTCGCAAATACCACGCAACAGGAAAAGGATTGTATGAAAAAGCTACAAGCGTCAGCGATAGAATATCTCCGCAATGTTTAAGTACAATCCTGTATGTTGCCAGAATTCGCAACAAAGCGGCTCACGAAGACACAAACATTGCCAAACAAGAGATTAGAAATGTTCGCGCTGCAAATAAAATGATACTGCGAGAACTGGCTCCGCGTAAGTTCAATTACGGTTTGACGTTTGCGATCTTTTATATTTTGGCGGCTATTGTTGTTGCTTATGTTTTGTTTACAAATTACAAGATAACGCTTTTATTAAAGCTTATAAAAGCGCTGATTCCGACAAGCGCGTACCTCTTGTGGTAAGCTGTTAGTCAGATTGGGAAAGAATCAAAACGACAATGGACTGATGTCCGCAGAGGCGTTTTGCATTCTATCCGTCAATCAACTTTAACTTGCCGCGTTTAAACGTTCAGGCGTGCAATTGCCGACTGTGCCAAATGTTTATTGATTAATAACCCAGCCTAAACTCATGACCCCAATCGAAGAACTCATTAAAATCGCTCAAAATATGGAAACCGTTCTGGAAGAAGACTACGGCGCAACTGGAAAAGGGCTTCATGAAAAAGCCTCCAGCGTCGAAAGTCAGCTTACGCCGGAAGTTATGAAAAAGATCCGCTTTATTGCCACCATTCGCAACAAAGCGGTTCACGACGACCTTGAAACCGCTGAACGGGAAATCGAAAACGTTCGCAGCGCCGCTGAGGCGGTTTATAAGGAATTCCGGAAACACAATCCCAGAAGAAGAATGAATTCAGGAGAGCCTCTGATCATTACAATTATTAAAGCGATTCTGAAACTGCTGTTTTCAGGAAAGAAATAGTTCGGGTTTAATCAGTTCGGAATTCACTTCGTCAAGGAGCAAGCGCCATGAAATTTTCTTTATCCGTTGTTGCTCTGTCGCTAATCGCCTTGACGGCCTCGGTATGCGCTGCAGCGCAGTATTCCAACCCGGTTTTGATTCGCGGCTTTCGCTCTACGCCGATAAATATCGGCGTAGCAGACCCGACGGTTATACAGGGCGACGACGGCTGGGTGTATTCGTTTTCGACAAACCGCCTTGTTCTAAAAAGTAAAGACGGCTGCAACTGGCAGGTCCATTCTCGTAACATTATTCCCAATCCAACCTGGGGCGACGACTATTACGGACGTCCAATCAACGCCCGCGTCTGGGCGCCAGACGTTCGGAAAGTTCAAAACAAGTGGATTTACTACTATTCCCTTTCCGCCTGGGGCTTGCCGTGCGGGATCGGGTACGCCGTTGCCGACAACGTTGCCGGGCCGTACGTCGATAAAGGGAAGTTGTTCACCTGCAAGGAAATCGGAATCGAAAACTGCATCGACCCGCAAGTCATTGTAGAAGACGACGGTTCTGTGTTCATGGTCATGGGGTCGTTCAGAGGAATCTATCTTATAGAACTGACTCGCAACGGAATGGGGTGTCTGAGGGGTGTCGAGTATCAAAAAGAAACGAAAACGCTCATCGCCGGCTATCCCGGTCCGTGGGACGGCGCCACCTACGAAGGCAGTTACATCGTTAAAAAAGACGGCTATTATTACTATTTCGGAAGCGTTGGAACATGCTGCGAAGGGGTAAAGTCCACGTATCGGGTTTACGTCGCCCGGGCGGACGACATTCGCGGCCCGTACTGCGGTTCAGACGGCATTCCGATTACCCAGTCCGGATACGGCAAGACGTACGGCAATCTGGTTGTCAAAGCGCCGAACAGCAATCCCAAAAGCGTCGTTGGCCCAGGGCACAATTCCGTTTTCGCAGACGCTAACGGCGACTGGTGGCTGTATTATCACGCGTTTACTTCTTTAGACGAGTTCAGAACCCGTCATCTGTTCATGGACAAACTTCTATGGGATAAGAACGGGTTCCCTTACGTAGAAAACAAAACGCCTTCATTCCAAACGCGTTTAGATGGACCAAAGCTGAACCTTCCCGCCGGGGAGTCGAGATAAATCTTGAGGGATAATATATTGCGATAACAACAGAGAACGTAGTTCGCTAAAGTCCCGAAGGGACGTAACATTTTGTAACCGGCGGTTTCAACCGCCGGAGCAAGGACAAAACAGATTTCTTATAATCGAGTTACCCCCTTTTCCCTCTCCCCCAGCGCCGTTGGCGCTGGGGGAGAGG
>JAZRTH010000943.1:0-2344 GCA_045651945.1 Thermoguttaceae bacterium | reverse complement strand
AGGCGCGCATATAGTACGGATACGTCTGAGCGTTGTCTTTAAGTTGACCTTTAACATCGTTAACTCTGTCTGTTGGCGCTTCGCCGAACATGTACGTGTTGCTTTGACCGTCGCTGATCTGGCTGAACTTAATCTGCTTGCCCCACGTAAATACGCCGTTGTCTGGAATGCTGCCGTAGGTTGTGTTTTGGTAAATGCAGGCGGATTCCTCAGTTGTAACATAGGTGTTGACGTCGCTTGTAGGTTTGCCGTTAACAATTGCAGACGTCCAGTAAACGCCGGCAAATCCCTGATAGCTGGAAAGAGGACCGTACTTGCCTTCTTCTGATGCATCGCTATTGGTAAACTCGTCGTTGAATGACGGGCAGTTGAAAGCTGGAACCTTTGAACGGTTAAGAGTGTAAATGCCTCGAGTCTTTTTATCTGTTGTTGTGTTGCTTGAACCGGAAGGAGCGTTGTTTCTCTGAGCGTAACCCTGTTTGAGGTAATAGTAACCGCTGTAGTTGAGATCAACGGAATCGTAAACGGACTGCATTTCCATATAGGGCGTCAGATAGAAGAACGGGCTGAAGCCTTCCAAACCGGGTTTTGCCGGTTTGGAGCCGCCATAGCCGTTGGCGTTGGCATCGGACGTGGCGTTGCCGCGATAAATTTTACTGTCTGTACCAGCAGGAAGCTTGTCCTTGTATGCGGAGGCGTAGTTTTGAACCGCCAGCGAGATTTGTTTCATCTTGTTGTTGCATTGCATACGACGACCAGCTTCACGCGCCGCCTGAACAGCCGGAAGAAGGAGTCCAACCAGGATGCCGAGGATGGCGATAACGACCAAAAGTTCTACCAGCGTAAAACCGCGACGAGAGTTTCCAGAATTAAGGTTGTACATAATCTTTGTCCTTTGACTATAAACGAGGAACGACGCGCTGTGAATATCTGTGGAGTATGACCAACAGTTAAACGTCATTCTAAACTATTACCCTATAACATATATTATAACATAAATTTTATTCAGGTTAAGCCCCATATATTGAACTTTGAAAGATTTTATCGGAATTTTTAGAAAAACTGACCATGTCCCTTTAATTTGGAGAAAATGGAGAATTTTCGGTATGCAAATAATCCCGATTGACGAGTGAACAAAAAAAGTCCCAGGATTGACTTCGGTAAGTAATTGAGGCAAGCCCGTATTTCAAGGGAGGCGGCCTGGAGCTCCAACGTCAAAATGTCAGGCTTCCTTTCTGCGAAGAGGGGTGTAACCGACCGGCTTTTGTTGGGTCTTTAAGGACAGGCGCCAATACGAGCTAATTAACGGCTCGCCGATTATCAAACCAAAGTCATTCCTTAGGACTAATTTGGATTCTAACCAAAATCCCCATTGATTTCAAGTCGTATCCCGGGGTTTTTTCGAAAAAATATCGAAAATTCTTTTAAATCAGGTTTTCCTGAGTTCTAAAAATGAGGGTTGTAAGGGTTGTATAGAAGATTTATCGGAGTGCGGGAGCAAAGCTCCCGCTTTTCGGAAAACGATGAGAGCGTTGAAAAAGCGTTTTACCGCCGAAATAACTCATCCTATAGTCGCGAGCTAAGCTCGCTATAAAAAAGCGAGAGCTACGCTGACGCTTCGCTCTCGCACTCCGATATGTGTCACAATTTCGCTGTTACGAAATTACTTTCTCTTTCGCCAGTACAGCAGACCGGCGGCGCCGAGAATTAACAGCGCCCAGGTCGACGGTTCCGGAACGGCGTTGGCGTCGAGGGTTGCCATAACGACGTTTCCATTTACGCTCAGATGCCAGTAATAAGCGTTTTCAGAGGACAAAAGACTGTTCCAGAAATCGTCGGTTGCGTATTTGTCGGTAAAATCAACAGCGGTATCGCCGTCTTTTTGGAAGAAAATCTCATACGTCTGTCCGGGCTGAATGGACCCAATCGACAAATCCAAAACAGCGTTGTCGTCAATATTAAACGACTTGGCAATGAGCTGGTCAATGCCGGTTTCGTCCTGTTCGATTAACAGAATCGCCGCGCTGTTGAGGATAAAGTCGCCGTCAACGGTCAGCGTTCCAACCGAATTCCCCGGCGACATAACAGCGTCATTTTTGACCTCTAAAGCGCCGACGAAATATCCCTTGAAATCCAGTTCGCCAGCGTTGACGACAAACGATTCCAGCTTGCTAGGATTGTTTTGATCCGGGCTGTCAATCTTTAACGTACCGTTTCCACTTTTAACAATCGTGGCGTTTTGCGAGCTGTTTACAAAAGCGCCAGTCCATTTAATTGTTTGACCAGCTTCAGGTTCAAACGTTACCGTGGAATTGTCCGCAACGGTCGCATTGACAGTCGAAGT
>JAZRTH010000942.1:0-1245 GCA_045651945.1 Thermoguttaceae bacterium | reverse complement strand
CTTGGCTTTTTCGTCGGGGTGAATAGCGCAGCCTTTGAGCGTTGTATTTTCAATTTCGACGGTCGCGCCGTTTAGCGCCAAAGAGCGAATCTGAATTCCGCCGCGGTCGTTTTCAAAGCGGCAGTTACGAATGACAATGCGCCCGGTGAGCGACTCGTCTTGAGTGTTGCTTACCGTCAGCGCGACAGACGCCCTGCCGTTGTTGCGGGAAACGACGTTGTCCAGAACGATACCGACGTCGCCGGACTTGCGTTTGAGATTGGGAATATACATGTCAATGCCCGCGCCGGCGTTGTTTTCGCAGACGCAGTTTCGCATGACGCAGTTGGCGAGTTTTTCGTCGTCCTGATTCGGCTCGAAGTCGATACCCGCCTGCGGCGCGGTTCCCCACGTGTTGCGGAGAATCGTATTTTCAATGAGCAGGTTTTCAGCGGTGATGACGCTGATTCCCTGCCGGTTGTTACCATCGCAGACAACGCTGCGAATCGTAACGTTTTTGTTGGTAACGCCGGGAATGGACTTGCCCAGATAGATGCCGTCGCCGCCGGAATCGACCAGGTTCAAGCCGTCCACGACAATATTGGTCGAGCTTTTGATATTCAACGCATGACGCCATTCCGCTTTCAGATACGGTTCTTTGTGATAGTCGGTCTTTCTCATGCGGAGCGTCGCCGTCCCGGCTTTTTCAGCGCGAAGCGTTACGTTTTCCTGTCCAACGACGCTGACCAGACAATCGTTTCTTTTGAGAAACTCTCCCTGCTTGGCGAGCAGTTCGGCGTTTTGAGCGAAGACAATCTCCCGATTTCCCTTGACGGTCAGCGGTCGAACAATCCAGGGATACGCTTTGCCGTCAATAACGGGACAGTCCACGATGATTACCGGCGCGTTGCAGTCTAAAGCCGCCTGTAACTGAGCGGTGGAGTCGTTGACGTCGAACCCCCACCAAATCGCGTGCGCCTGAGCAACCTTGCCAGCTGCAACGTCCGCCAGCTTCTGTTCGTCCGGCGCAATCGTCTGAGCAAACAGCGGGACGCAAATCAGCGCTGCAAACAGGACAATCAAGAAACGTCTGAAAAAAGAATGTATGAACATGGATAATCCTCTTTGAAAAAACTCTTTGAATATCGGAAATCGAATAAAACAAGCTCGCAGACTGAAATCCGCGAGCTTAAATGGTATTGGATAAACTGACTTTTTATTGCGGTCGTTTTGGAGCAGATGAACCGCCGTTTCCGCCGTTGTTGG
>JAZRTH010000941.1:0-4189 GCA_045651945.1 Thermoguttaceae bacterium | reverse complement strand
GGCGGATACGATCACAACTGGGTTCTCGACAAGGGGATTACCAAGGAACCGGAAGAAGCCGCCGTTCTGAAAGACCCGATTTCCGGACGCGTCATGACCGTTTTGACGACCGAACCCGGCGTTCAGTTCTATGCGGGCGTTGCTCTCGACGGAACGAACATTGTCAACGGCAAACCGGTTAACCGCCGCGCCGCCGTCTGCCTGGAAACCCAGCACTATCCGGACTCCCCCAACCATCCGGATTTCCCGACGACCACTCTTCGCCCCGGCGAAAGATACAATTCCACCACGATCTACAAGTTCACGACTGAAGACTAAGAACTAAATTAAATAAAAAAGCCGATGGCAAATCGCCATCGACTTTTTTTATTCGAAAATTCGTTTCTATTAGATACTTTCACTTCGGAGGGTCGACGTCCTCGTCGACCGCAGGCGTCCTCGCCTGCCAATGGAACGATATCCCGGAGAACAGCTATTTTTGTGGGTCATTGGACAAGGCGGCGCCTAGGGGCGCCGCACTCCCCGCGCAAGCGGCAGCTTGAGAGGTTATTGGTAATTTTTTCGCCGCTATTTATTTACTCTCTCAAACCGGTACAGCGGGCAGCCTTCGCATTGAGGCTTGGATTTGTGACAGAACTGCTTTGCCGTTTCGATAATATAGGCGTGAAGCATCGCCATTGTTGGGGCGTGCGGTTCGAGCTGTTCCATAAAACTGTTCCAAAGGGCGTCGTATTGAGCGCGAGACGACTTGTTTTTAGGTTTGACGTCGGCGTCCCAGCCGTGGCGAAGAACGATTCTTTTTGTGTACGCGTCAACGACAAACGAGGGCAGCGCGCCAGCGTAAAGGAGAATGGAGTCCGCCGATTCCGGTCCGATGCCGTTAATCGCCAGCAGTTCTTCCCGCAGCTGCTCCAGCGGAGCTTTGAACATCTTGTCGAGCGTTTTGTACTTCTTCAAAATGAACTGCATAAGATTTTGCAGCCGAATTGTTTTGAGATGGTAATATCCAGACGGGCGAACCAGCTGCTCGACAACTTCCGGATCGGCGGTTGCCAGCTTTTTAATTGTAAACAGCTTCGCCTGTTTGAGGTTGTCGATCGCCTTTTCGGCGCTTGACCACGTCGTATTTTGTCCCAAAATCGAGCCAACGACGACTTCCAATTTGTCTTCCGGCGACCACCATTGAATATCGCCGTAATATTCATGCAGGATTCGGTATAAATCGTTCCAGTTCATAATGAGTTGCGAGTTGCGAGTTGCGAGAGGACGCAAAGCGCTTCAAAAAATTCCAAAAGGGTAATATTTATTTGTCTAAAATATCTGTGTAAAATCGATTTTATTTTAAATAAACAATGCAATTTTCCTAAATTATTGACCTGTTTGGAAAAATTTTGAGAAAATTTTGGGTTATTGATATTCCAATAATCGACTTTTTATATATATTATAGAATACAATTAGAAAAAGACAAGGGGATAGAGTTTGTAAGTTTAGAGTCAGAAGTGAGTAGTGAGGAGTTATCGCGAAGAACTTCTCGCAACTCGCAACTCGCAACACGCAACTTCCCAGTATTTAACTTACTATACTTTACAACTCAGACAGGCACAATTATGGCGTCAGAAAACCAACCGTATTCGCTGGTAATCGTCGAATCTCCGGCGAAAGCGCGGACAATCAGCCGTTATTTAGGCTCGGACTATCGTATTGAGGCAAGCGTCGGGCACGTTCGCGACCTCCCACAGGGCGCAAAAGAGATTCCCGAAAAGTATAAGTCAGAAGCGTGGGCGCATTTGGGCGTCAACGTCGATAAAGACTTTGACCCGGTTTACATCGTCCCAGCCGACAAGGCGAAACAGGTCAAAAAGCTCAAGCAGCTTGTCAACGGGGCGACAAAGCTCTATCTGGCGACTGATGAAGATAGAGAGGGAGAAGCTATCAGCTGGCATCTTTGCGAAATTCTCAAGCCGAAGATTCCGGTAGAGCGCTTGGTATTCCATGAAATCACCAAAGACGCCATTCTCGCCTCTCTGGAAAGTCCGCGCCAGATCGACAACGACCTGGTTCACGCTCAGGAAACGCGTCGAATCGTTGACCGTCTTTACGGTTACGAAGTCTCGCCGCTGCTGTGGCGCAAGGTTCGGCCGAAGCTGTCCGCCGGACGCGTTCAGTCAGTCGCCGTTCGACTGATTGTCGATAAAGAGCGTCAGCGCATGGCGTTCTGCTCTGCCAACTATTGGGACGTTACCGGTCTGTTTAAGCCGGGAGATCAGCGGCCGTTCTCCGCTTGGCTGTACTCGGTTGACGGCAAGCGCATTGCGACAAGCCGCGACTTCAATCCGGAAACCGGCATGCTCCGCAACGAAGGGCTGACGCTGCTGTCGGAACAGGACGCCAAGGCGTTGATTGAACGCTTGAAGTCTGAACCGTCCAAGATTACGTCGATTGAAGAAAAACCGTACGTTACAAAGTCGCCCGCTCCGTTTACGACAAGTACTCTGCAACAGGAAGCCAACCGCAAGTACGGGTTTACAGCTCGCAGAACGATGCAAACCGCTCAGAGCCTGTACGAAAACGGGTATATCACGTACATGCGTACTGACAGCACGAACCTGTCAACCGAGGCGATTAACGCCGCTCGCGCTTTGATTGCCAACGAGTACGGACCGGAATACATGCCGGCGTCCCCGCGGCTGTATCAGACGAAAGTCAAAAACGCTCAGGAAGCGCACGAAGCCATTCGTCCGGCGGGAAAACGCTTTATGATGCCGGAAGAACTTCGCGGGCGTCTCAATTCAGATGAAATGAAACTGTACGACATCATCTGGAAGCGAACCGTCGCCTGCCAGATGAAAGACGCAGTCGGACGCCGTTCGACCGTCATGCTGCAAATGGACGGCGCGCAATTCATGGCAACCGGCAAGACGATTGATTTCGCCGGGTTCCTCCGCGCTTACGTTGAAGGCTCTGACGACCCGGAAGGGGAACTGGCGGATCAGGAAGACATTCTGCCGAAGATGACTGTTGGAGAGTCTGTTATTTGCAAAGACCTGCAGTACAAAGCTCACACCACTCAGCCGCCGGTGCGCTATTCTGAAGCGTCGCTGACCAGAACGCTCGAAGAAAAAGGCATTGGGCGTCCCAGCACGTACGCCTCGATTATCGATACGATTATCGCCAGAAATTACGTCTTCAAGCGCGGCAATGCCCTGATTCCAACCTGGACGGCGTTTGCTGTTACACAGCTTCTGGAAAAGCATCTGCCGACGCTGGTTGACTACCAGTTTACCGCCGACATGGAAGACGAACTCGACGCGATTTCCCGCGGGGAAATGAAGTCTCTGGACTACCTTAACGATTTCTATTTTGGAAACAAAAAGGAACCGGGTCTCAAACCGCAGCTGGACAATAAGGCGGAAGAGATTGAAGCCCGCGACATCAGCACGATTTCCCTCGGCAAACCGTCTGACGATCAGCCGGAAATTGACGTCCGCATCGGTCGTTTTGGACCGTACATCGAACAGGGCGACCGTCGCTCCAGCATTCCAGACGATCTGCCGCCAGACGAACTGACTATCGAAAAGGCGGAAGAGCTTTTCAGCCAGAACGAAAACAGCGATTCGCCGTTGGGCATGGATCCGGAAACCGGCAAGCCGATTTATCTGAAAGTTGGCCGCTACGGACCGTACGTTCAGCTGGGTTCAACGGACGACCCGGACAAACCCCGAAACGTCTCACTGCTCAAGGGCATGGAACCGGAAGACGTCAATCTCGACATCGCGATTCGATTGCTGTCGCTGCCGCGCACTCTGGGCGTTCACCCCGCCGACGGGAACCCGATTGTCGCGTCTAACGGCCGCTTTGGACCGTATATCAAATGGAACGACGAAACGCGCTCGCTCAACGACGTTTACACGCCCATTGACATCACGCTGGAACAGGCGATTGAACTGCTGTCACAGCCGAAGAACCGCCGCGGCGCTCCCGCCAAGCCGAAGACTCTGCTCAAAGAACTGGCTGTCTCGCCGGTAACGGAACAGATGATTCAGGTCATGGACGGCCGCTACGGACCGTATGTAACAGACGGTCAGACGAACGTCTCGCTGCCGAAAGAAGAAACGGCTGATACGATGACCTTCGAAAAGGCGTTGGATTTGCTGGCTCAGCGAGCCGCCAAGTCGGATCGTAGCCATG
>JAZRTH010000940.1:0-4249 GCA_045651945.1 Thermoguttaceae bacterium | reverse complement strand
CTGCCTCTTGCCTACTGCCTGAATCTTCTGCCAGCAATCCTCCGGGGTTTTGAATGCCTTCAACCGTCCAGAGGGCTTTAAGTTCAAATTGACTCGGCTGGCTTGTTTGAGCTGCTACGGTCTCAGGAATCCCCGCCATTTCGATAACGTCGGCGTCAACGAAAACGCCTCGCTGGAGCCATTCCTTACGACGCTGTTCATACTGCTCCATTTCCGCCTGTTTGTTGGCAAGAGTCTGTTTATAAGGAGATTCGTTATTCCTGATTTGATCAATGCAGTCGGAAACCTCATTGACCAAAAGCGGGTTAAATCCCATCTCAATCGCTTCAATTACGCCGTCTTTGTTAAGAACAAATACGGCAGGGACCGTGTTGATTTTCAGTCCCTGAGATAAATATCCATTGTTGTCGCGCACGCAATCCAGAGGGGCGTTCCACTGCTTTAACGTATCGCGAAGAACCGCATCCGATTCTGAGGATTCGTCGTCTGTGAAAACAGACAGGAAAACAACGTCTTCATCGTTTGCGTACTTTTGACGAAGCTGATTAAGCTGGGGTTGAACTGTAGGCGCCAGTTTTGACCACGTTGTCCAAAAGTTGATGATCGCGATTTTACCCTTTATAGAGCCGCTGTCAACGCTTCCGCCATTATCCAGTTTATCAAATTGAAAATCTGGCGCTTTTGTTCCCAGAAGTTGAGTGGTTGGGGGAATGTAATTGTCAGTAACATTTGCGCCAACGGGAATTTCCATCGCAAAGGCGGTATCTGGAACAGGAACGTTGACTTGCGGATCGCAGAATTCGATCGTTAGCGAGCAATCGTTTGAGCTGGCGCCTTCCACAGAGTTGACCAACAGCTGGGGCGGGAGTTGGGCGCGAAGGATAAGTCCGGTTTTCTGATCAATCCATAAAATCGCCGCGCCGTCTTCTCGATCAAAACGGAGTCGATAACAAGCGCGACCGTTTATTTCCTGAGGAGCAAGCGCGCGGATTTCTTTTTGTCCAAAGGTCAGCGTTTTAAGCGGGTCGTCTGCAAAAAGCATAATCCACTGCAAAGGAAGAACGGAAAAAAGACTGGGCTGCGACAAAAACACTGCTTCGTCAATCGCCTGATCAAATAGTAAATCTTCCAGGTGGAGTTCTTCCGGACAAGGCTTTTGAAGAATCACTCCAGGCAGCGAGGGGATAAAAACAGAAATCGTTTTGCCATCAGCGCGTATTTCGCACGTTCGGGAAACGTATCGCATCTTGTTCGGTTTGACGAAACTGAAAAAGAACGGCGACGACTGATTGGTTACGTCGTCCCCTCGGCGAATGCTTGCCTGACAAAAAGCTTGATCCGTATACGAACCAAGATTCTTATAAGCTCCTAACATCATTTCAAGCGTTTCCTGAACGCTCGGAAGCTGGCTTAATGCCGACGCGGGAAGCGGAGCCTCGTCTTGAATCACCAAATCCAGATTGTTTTGTTCGTCCTTTTTCGATTCGTTTTGAGTTACGTCTGAATTTGGAGACGTATTGGGCTCAACTGGCTTTGTCCCGGGACAGCCGCACAGTAAAACGCACAGAGCCATCAAAACAATCGACGCGGTATATTGTATTTTCTTCATGAATTTATTGTCCTGTTAGGAGTGGTAAGTAGTTAGTGGTAAGTGGTAAGTGGTAAGTGGTAAGTTAGATGACTGCTTGCGTACTAACCACTAACCACTGACCGCTAATTACCAAGCGCTGATTCGCGCCCGCCTGGAACGTACTTTTTATTATATTATGAATTATTTTCGATTTTATGTAAAGACGGATTATTGACTTTTTTTAAAAATAGAGACAATATAGACAGTAGGGAGTGGTAAGTGGTTAGTGGTAAGTGGTAAGTTAGATGACTGCTTGCGTACTAACCACTAACCACTAATCACTAATTACTAATCACTAATCACTAATTCCCCCTATGCAATTACTTTACGGAAAAAACAAATCGGTTTCCCTTGACGTTCCTTCGTCCTGTCTGGTTGTTTCCAATCCTGCTGGAAACGAACAGAGCATAGAACAGCTTGCACAAGACGCGGTTTCTCATCCGCTTGGTCTTCCGGGACTGGAAAATTGTTTTACTTCAGACGATAAAGTTGCTATTGCTTTGGGAGACGGCATTGTTCATCAGGACGAAATCCTGCCGGTTTTGATTGACCAGCTTCTCATCAATGGCGTAAATAAAGAGAACGTTACGATTGTTGTTTTTGGCGGCAAAACTCGAGACGGCTCCTCGAGCGGCGATTTCAAACCGTTTTCGCCTGACTCGCCGTTGTCGAAATATAACGTTCACGTTCATTATACAGACCAGCCGCAGGCGTACACGATTGTATCAGCCATGGAATCCGGCGAGCCGCTGGCGTTCGTTCGACCGATTGTTGAAGCGGACGTTGTTATTCCCATTGGCGTTGCCGACCCGGTCTCATGCGCGTCGCCCTGGTCGTCTCGTTTGGGCGTCTTTTCGAGCGTTTATCCCCGCTTTTCGATGAAAGAGGCGCATGAGCGTTTTGAACATCCGTCTGTCTTTGGTTTGGACGCCCCGGACGAATCTCAGGACGTCCCGGATGAAGTTCGAGACAACATCTCCAACAAACGCCGAACCGCTCAGGACGAAATCGACGACCTGGAGGAAATGGCGCGCATTCAATGGGAAGAAGGGGAGTTAGGCAGTAGGCAAGAGGCTGTAGGCAGTAGTGAAGATTCTCCTACTGCACCAGATCCTCTCGAAATTCGCAAGCGTCTTGCAGAGGAAGCTCAGCAGGCGGGCTGGGAACTGGGCGTATATCTGCTCATGGAGATTATTCCAGGTTCTGGAGATTCTATTGCCAAAATCGTTTTTGGAACGCCAGAGTGCGTTGAGAAAGAAGTTGAACGAATTCATTCTGCCTGCGTCAAGGAGTTTGATAAAAACATCGTATCTGGTATTGGCAAACTGAAGTTTACCAGAAAGCCAAAGCAGATTTTTTGCGCTGTCGGCGGCGATGAAAGTCGTCAAACGTGGCTAAATATCATTGAAGCTCTGGAGACGGCGGCAGAAAAAGGATCGGACAACTGCTCAATCATTCTATGCGCCGACGTCGTTCAGCCTGTCGGTCCCGGATTTAAGGTTATCATGGACGGCTCTGACTTGCTGGCGGGAACTATTTCCGCCGTGGCGGCAACGTTGTATCGTGAGCAGTTTCCTGACTCTCTGATGGCGCTTCGATGGCTGCGTTTGGTTGATCGACATCGAATTTTCTGGCTTTCCAATCTTGACTCTGATACAATAGAAAAATTGGGAGCGGTCCCGTTAGAGTCGACAGACCAGCTTCAAAGGGTCCTAAAATAGAAATTAGTCTGATTTTAACGATTTTTTCTTGAAAAATTTTAACATTTTTTAAAATCCCTGTTGACAAGGATTTTTTGTATGGTATACTAATGGTAACGTGTATTTAATTTTTAGTAGTACACTATAAAATTTTATATGCGACTTTTATTGGAAATTTTCATAATTCAAAATACCGATAGCCCTTGTTTATATTAAGTAAAGAAATTATACGTTGAGAAAAAGGGTTACAGCTTTTCGAATTTGAGAATTTCCCTGGTTTAACCATCTGGAAAGTTTTACAGAAGACTTAATAAAAGTTAGCGCATTAAGTTTTCTGATACTGGGTATAACTTTCAGGGATTTTACAAATGAAAAAATCATATAGACAAATATTAGTTTTGTCAGAAACGTCTCGCGCATTTGGCTGCGACGTTTTGCGAGGAATTCAGCATTTTGTTCAGAAACAGGAACAAACGGAAGGCGCAATTCCGTGGCGGATTACTTTTGAAGATCGCGGTTTGACTGACGAACTGCCCGTCGATTTCGATTCCTGGAAAGGGGACGGTATTCTTTCCCGATCGGTTTCTTCGGAGATGTATAAAAAGCTTCTGAAAAAGAGAAAGCCCATTGTGGAGCTCTTTGGCGACCAGATTTCCCTCTTTCCGGAAGTTTGCACCGACGAAGAAGTCTCGGCTAACATGGCGGCAGAACATTTTCGCAGCCGCGGTTTGAAGCACCTGGGCTTTTACGCTTACGGAACCCCGTGGTGGATTACCGTTCGCCGCGATTTGTTTGTACGTCAGGCTCGTGAAATGAACTTGAGCTGCAGCGTCTGTCCGGACTGTCTGGGAGAAACGCAGGCGGAATTGTCTTACCCGCGCTGGAAAGAAGGCTATCGAAAATCCATGTCAGACTGGCT
>JAZRTH010000939.1:0-4469 GCA_045651945.1 Thermoguttaceae bacterium | reverse complement strand
CACTACCAGCTCCAGCTTCCTTAAGGAAGCTGGAGCTGATAGTGAATAGGAATTCGTGCGTAATATTATTTATGCCGTTTTGAATCCTACGCCTAAAGGCGTGGGGTACGATATTTTATTATTCTCACCGCTGAAGCTGTGAGGAACATACGGCTAAAGGCGCTGACTGTGTTCAAGTGTTGATCTTATCCATATTTGTAACCCAAAATTCTTTAAGGGTTCTGCAAAAGCATGCTTGATTTGTCTGACGTTTTGACATTCTTTACGTTAAACTCTTGGAATACTCAATTCCAGATTAACAGACTTGAGTCTGACAGAATCTCTATGAAAGAAAGAATCTCTATGAAAGAAAGAATCTCTCTGAAAGAAACGACAGTCCATTCCTTTCCTAATATTGTTTCTACAGCTACAACCAGAGCAGTTTAATTCTCCGACATAATTAGCATAATAGATAATAATTCCGTTTTTTTGAATTACTTTGACAATTTGGCGCTTGCAGATCCTTGAGTAAGGTGTATAATATTTTCAGTTATGAGTTTGCTGTCTATATGTTGATGGATTAATATTATAGAGAGAATCTCATACTTTGTCAAAACTTTAATTACTCAGGTACGCAGTTACCGGATGGGTCAGTATTTTAAATTTATTACCCAAATCATGACTCCGCTTTTATCTATTTGCATTCCGACGTTTAACAGAGCAAGCCTTTTAGAAACGGCATTGGAGTCTATCGTTTCAGATCCGGCTTTCCAGAAAACGGATAAAATTGAAGTTGTAATTTCAGATAACTGCAGTACAGATACTACGCAAGAGGTTGGTCTAAAGTATCAAGCGCTGTATCCAGATAAAATCCGATATATGCGCTTGTCAGAACCTATTACAGGAGATGAGAATTTTATCCGAGTCCTCAATGAAGGAAGAGGGCAGTATCTTAAACTGAACAACGACAGAGTATTTTTCAAAGAAAACGCCCTTTCTGAAACCGTAAATATATTAGATAATAACGATGTCGGCAACGTGCTGTTTTTTCTGAATAAAGAGGATGATTTAGACAAACCAAAGCTGCAGGCCTGCCATGGTTTTGATGAATTCATGCAGATTGTATTACATGAAGCTACAGGGATTGCAGGTTTTTGTATAAAATCTCAGGAGTATCATAAAATCTTGCAGCCCAATAAATATTCTCATTTGCATTTTGGGCAGATGTATATTATTTCAGAATTGCTCCAGACTGATCAAAAGGCAACTGTAATTTATAATCATTACCTGGTCAATTATTTTCCCAGTACTTTTTCACGAGATTACAATATTGCTAAAGTCTTTGGAAAAGAATTTAACCAATTATTAAGTGTATTTGTCAGTAATAAAGTACTATCTTTGAAAACGTATCGTAAAGTTTTAAAGGACGCCCTGTTTTTTATTAACTTTCTTTTTAGGGCAGAAGTTCCATGGAATTGGACTACTTTTAAAAACTATTTTCGTTATTGTTTTCCTGTATTTGGGAAATATATATTTTTTTACACTTCTTTTTTATCAATGCTTATTAAAGCTTTTGTAGAAAGATTTTTATGTACAACAGATGAAGACAGTGTTAAATTGGTATTATTTGGCCGAACGATATGTTCGAGAAAAAAATTTACTGTTTCTAACAAAAACTGCGAGTAGTTTTCGCCATGGATTTGACTATATTTCGTTTGAGTGTACATGGAGGAATCGGGAATTGATCAAATAATCTCAAATTGACGAATCCTGACTTCATTAGTGACGAAAAGCGTATCCGCCGAAAAACAATGAATACTATCCATATTGCTTTTGCTTCTGACGAGAATTATGTTCCGCACCTTGCGGCTGTTATTGCTTCTATATTAACAAATGCGGAGAAAGAGGACGATTTTCATATATACGTTCTTGACGGAGGCATTCAGCCTGAAAGTCAGCAGAAAATCAAACAGTTGGAAATAATCCACTCTTCCGCGATTGATTTTCTCAGGCCTGACTTGAACGTCCTGAAAGATTGCCCTGAAATCGCGCATTTTTCAAAAAATGCATATTCGCGGCTGCTTCTGCCTGATATGCTGCCAAACCTTGACAGAATTTTATATATGGATTGCGATATGATTGTTACATCATCATTGCGATCTTTATGGAAATCTGATTTTCAAGGGAAGTCTTTAGCTGCGGTTGAAGATTTGGCTGATGAATTCCCAATCCGGTATATTCATAAATTAGGTTTGAAATACCGAATGAATTTTGAATCTTCCAGCTTTAATTCCGGGATGCTGCTAATAAATCTTGACAAGATTCGCAAAAATAGTTCTTTCCGAAAGACGATTCAGTGGATTGAACAAAATCAAGAGAAATTGGTATTGCCAGACCAGGATGGGTTAAACGTCAGTTTTAAAGACGACTTTATACCGTTGCCTTTCAAATGGAATATTCAGATTCAACCGAGCTGGTTTGAACTGTTAAATAAAAAGCAGCGGAAAGAGTTTCAGGAATATGAAAACCTGGTCAAAAATCCGGTTGGGATTATTCATTATGTGTCGGGTATCAAACCTTGGCATTGGGGTTATTGGGAGCCTGCCGGGAAACTGTATTGGCAATACCTGGCGCTGACGCAGTGGAAAGACCTCAAACCTCAAGGCAACTGGAAGGTTAAACTGCTTAATCTGATACGTCAGAATAAGGTTTACCAGTTTTTAAAATCCATATATTTTAATTCGCCTTTTTGCTAAAGGTTCTCCGGCGGTTTATATTCTTTTCTCGTTGTACTGCACCAGAAGAGGCGGTACACGATTAGCAGGAAGTATTCAAATCCATAAGCGGGGCAGACGTAAAGCCACCAATATAACCGTCGAAGCCCTTCTTTATCCCGTCCTTCGCGAATGGCGGCAATCATCTTGTTTGTGTAACGATTGCCCCAGTCGTCAAAATTGACGTGATTGATGAAAACTCTCATTGCGTTGAGAATCTTTTCCGGTTCTGTTTTGCCGCAAATATTCATGGCTTTGCGCGCCTGACCGATAAAGGTGTAAATGAGCAGCTTTCGGTATTTTTCCAGCAGGTTGTTCCTGACCAGAAAATCGTAGGAAAGCGAGTAGTCTTCAAGAATATCGGTTACCGCCATTCCGGTCGTGCCGTTTGAGTAAGAACCATAATGCACAATATAATGGTACAGGTTCTTGTTCAGACAGTAAAATGAATTGGAGACAAACAGGTAATGCCGACCAAAAACGAGGTCTTCTCCTTTACGTTCGCTGAATCGGACGTTGTACTTGCGTACAATATCCATTTTGAAGATTTTATTCCAAACCAATCCCGAAGAGGTCGGGAAAAAATGGCTGATGTCTCGATAAAGCCCGCCTGGAATCGTGCCGATGGTTGCCAATCCAACGAGAGGAAGTTTAACGTGATCCAGTTCCATAAATGGATTGCACATCGCCATATCCACGTTTTTCTCGATAATTAAATCATGGAGGACTTCGCACATGTTTGGCTCAAGCCAGTCGTCGGAATCCACGAACATTAGATATTTTCCCGTTGCAGCGTCTACGCCGCGATTTCGGGCGACTCCTGCGCCGGCGTTGGCTTGATGGATAACATGAATTCGCGAGTCTTTTTCGGCGAACTCGTCGAGAATTTTCCCGGAAGCGTCTGGCGAACCATCGTCCACACAAATAACTTCAAAATCCTGAAACGTTTGGCGAATTAGCGAGTTTAAACAAGCTGGCAGATATTTTTCAACCTTGTAAACCGGTACGACAATCGATATTTCTGGCATGACGTTGGGGAGTTGGGACGACGAAACAATTATCAATTTGAGGATTTGTCAGTGGGGCAGGGTATCCCAATCCAGTTTTTGGGTAATCAAATTTCAGCTTGACAAATACCTTAAAGTCCATTATAATATATATCGAATAAAAATATTATAAAGATTTAAGAAAGTTCCAATTTTTAATCGTTTTATATGTGATTTCCATGCGAGTTTCAGATTATATATTTCAGACGTTAGCGGACTGGGGTGTGAAGAACGTGTTTTTCGTTTCCGGCGGCGGGGCGATGTTTCTCGACGACGCCCTTGGGAAAGAGAAGCGGATCCAGTACGTTTGCTGTATGCACGAACAGGGAGCGGCGATCGCGGCGGAAGGGTTCGCTCGAATTTCCAATCAGCCCGGCGTAGCGTGCGTTACAACCGGTCCCGGCGGGACGAACGCGCTCACCGGCGTCGCTGGCGCCTGGCTGGACTCGATTCCCATGCTGGTCGTGTCCGGGCAGATCAAAAACGCGACGTGCATCAAGTCTTATCCCCATCTCAAGCTGCGTCAGCTGGGAGATCAGGAGCTGAATATCGTCGACGTCGTCAAGCCGATTACCAAGTACGCGGAGATGGTCAGCCGAAAGGAAGACGTCCGGTACTGTCTGGAACGCGCCTGGCGCTTGGCGAAAGCCGGGCGCCCCGGACCCGTTTG
>JAZRTH010000938.1:0-4775 GCA_045651945.1 Thermoguttaceae bacterium | reverse complement strand
GTGGAACCGGGTCGACAGCCGACAACGGCGATCAAAACGGCGAGAATGAGGGGGAAACGTATGTGCATGATTATGGGAAAGCTCCTAGCTATTAGCTATTAGCCAATAGCTTGGGGATTTGTGGTTCTTAACGGTCAGCTTTTAACGTGGGGAAGCTGAAAGGAAAAACTAGCGGCTAGAAGCTAGAAACTAGTAGCTCTCTATTATACAATCTTATCGAGAAAAGTCAAGCAAGCAGGGGGAGTTTTCAATTTTTCAAAATGAATATAATAGAGTGGCGAGTAACGAGTTGCGAGTTGCGGTTGGATAAATTCAATGTGGCATTGTAATTCCAGCGTTTCGGTTCGCCATTGGCGAACTGCGTAATTCCGCTCCCGATGGTCGCTCCGTTACCGCCTTTCAATCACTCCTAATTCCTAACCCCCCATGTCTTCCCCCGTTCCAGAGATTAACTGGAAGAAGAACCTGCTGTTTGTGTGGCTGTCCCAGCTGCTGTCGCTTGCCGGCTTTGCGTTTGCGATGCCGTTTATAGCGGTGTATATTCGCGACACGTGGGGAATAACCGGGGAGAAAGAACTGGGCGTCTGGATGGCGGCGTTTAACTTCTTCGGCATGCTCAGCTTTTGTATATCCACGCCGATTTGGGGAATTTTGGCGGACCGCTACGGCAGAAAGCTGATGCTCTTGCGCGCCTATTACGCCGACGCCGTTATTTTCCCCTGCTTTTTGCTGGCGCCGAACCCGTATTGGTTGATTGCCGCCCGGTTTATCGCGTCGGCGTTTACAGGAACCGTGTCGGCGTCGCAGACGATTGTCGTAACGACGACGCCCAAAGAGCATCACGGGTTCGCGCTGGGGCTGCTCATGTCGGCGATCTGGACCGGGAATTTGATCGGTCTTGCCGCCGGCGGGTTCGTCGTTCAGTACTGCGGGTATACGATTGCGTTTATCACCTGCGGCGCGATGTACTTTATCGGCGGACTGCTGGCGCATATCTTCGTCGTCGATAACTTTCAGCCGGAGGAAGCGTCGGAGACGAAAGAATCGGTTCTTCAATCGATGTCTGGCTTGTCGCTGGGCGTCTGGCTGATTTTCGGGCTGATTGTTATTACCGCCGTCGCCCGAAAGTTTGACGAGCCGTACATTCCGCTGATGGTCGAGTGCATTCACGGTCCGGACAAGACGGCTATGCATACCGGCTGGATAAGCGCGTTGGCGGCGCTGGGCGGGATGATTTCCGGCGCGCTGATTGGGAAGCTGTGCGATCTGTACTCGCCCAAACGGATAACGGTTCCAGCCCTGCTGGCGTCGGGGGTTACCATGGCGATGCAGGGTCTGGCGATGTCCTTGATCGGGTACGCCGGCTGGCGATTCCTCCATTACGTTGCCGCCGGGGGTCTGGAGGCGATTTATCTGTCGATTTTGTCGAAGGTTACGCCCGCCAACCGTCAGGGTGCGGTTTTCGGTTTGTCGTCTTCGCTGAGAATGGGCGGGATTCTAATCGCAACCGTAATCAGCGGATTTATTATCTACTACCTGGGCGTCCGCGCTATTTACCTCTCCGCCGGCGCCATTTTCCTCTTGACGATTCCCTTCTACTGGCTGACTGAAAAGGCAATAGGGAGTAGGCAGTAGCGGGGCGAGTTACCTATTCTACGTAAATTAATATTTCTAGTACCAGCAAGGACTCCGAGGGCGGAGTCCATCCGGGGGGCGTGTTCGGCTGCGTCGGTTGGATTTGCACACTCCTCAGCGTCTTGTTCGCCTGTCGGCGAATGCGTAATTCCGTTCGCTACGCTCACTCCATTACCGCCTTCCATTTTTCGCCTCCATCCTACTTTTTCTATGTTCTTGCACTCTTGACAAGTCGAGGGAAAAGCGCTATAATAGCCCTTCCAAAATTAAAAAGAGTACTCAAGGATTATAAAATAATCTATGAATCGAAATATCCAAATTCGCGGCGCAAGAGAGCATAACCTCGTCAATGTCAATTTAGAGTTGCCTCGCAACAAGCTGATTTGCTTTACCGGCGTTTCGGGGTCGGGGAAAAGCTCGCTGGCGTTTGACACCCTGTATGCAGAAGGACAGCGGCGGTACGTGGAAAGCCTGTCGTCGTTCGCCCGACAGTTTCTCGGGCAGGCTCCCAAACCGGACGTTGACCTCATCTCCGGGTTAAGCCCCGCTATTTCTATTGCTCAAAAGACGGCGGGCAGCAACCCCCGCTCTACCGTCGGCACGATTACCGAAATCTACGACTTTCTCCGCGTTCTGTACGCTCGAATCGGCGTTGGACATTGCCCTGTTTGCGGAAAGCCCGTTACCGCCCAGACGCGTCAGCAGATATTGGGCAAGATTCTCAGCATCGGGAGTAATCAGGAGGCGATAGGCGGAAAGAAAGACGGAAAACCCGCGTATTTCCTCTTTCTCGCGCCCAAGGCGTATCATCAGCGAGGCGAGTTCAAGGATCTCTTTGAAGACCTGCGGCGGCAGGGGTACGCCCGGGTTCGGGTAGACGGCGTTGTTCGACAGCTTCAGGAGGACATCCGTCTTGACCGGCAGATGAGGCATAATATAGAGGTCGTCATTGACCGGCTGGAGCTGACCCGGCAGAACCGTCCGCGGATTCTGGAGGCGGTTGAGGCGAGTTTGAAGGTCGGCGACGGCGAGATGCTTTTGGCGGGCGAAGCCGGCTCGGACTTCAAGGACGTCCGTTTTTCCAGCCAGTACGCCTGTCCGACGTGCGGGCTGAGCTTTGCGGTGCCCACGCCGCAGATGTTCTCGTTCAACTCTCCGCAGGGCGCGTGTCCGGACTGTAACGGGTTGGGGGAAATCTACACGTTCGACCCGAACAAGCTGACGACTCATCCGGAACGCTCTTTGATGGACGGTCCGATGGAGATTCTGCCGCCGTTTAGCGAGCTGGGGCGATGGCGCAAGAGCATTTATCAGGGCGTCGCCCGGTATCTGGAAAAGAAGTTCGACAAGCCGGAGGGATACGTTCTCAATACGCCGTGGCAAGACCTTGACCCGAACGTTTCTCAAAAGATTTTGTGGGGAACCGGCGAGGCGCACATCGAATTCTCGTACAAGACGGGCGTCAACGAGCAGAAATGGGGCGGACCGTACGAGGGCGTCATCCCGTCTTTGCTTTCCACGTACAACGCGGCGGGCAGTTCGATTCAAAAACGCCAGCTGGAAAAGTACATGGACGTTATCCCCTGCGGGCATTGCGAGGGCGAACGGCTCAACGTTCAGGCGCGTCACGTTAAACTTTGCGCTCGCGGGGGCAAGTTTGACGGTCAGTGGCTGTCGCTGCCGCAGGCGTGCAAGCTGTCGATTGAAGACGCGCGCGACTTCTTCGCTCATTTGCAGCTCGACGCCACCGAAATGACCATCGCGTTTGACGCCTTGAAGGAGATTCAGGGGCGATTGTCGTTCCTGTCGGACGTCGGGTTGGGATACCTCACGTTGGGCAGAACGGCGCCGACGCTTTCCGGCGGGGAAATGCAGCGAATCCGTCTGGCGGGTCAGATCGGCTGCGGGCTGACGGGCGTATTGTACATTCTGGACGAGCCGTCTATCGGGCTTCATTCCCGTGACAACATTCGCCTTTTGAATTCGCTTTCGACACTGCGGGATCAGGGAAATACGGTCGTCGTTGTCGAGCATGACGAAGAAACGATGCGTTCGGCGGACATGATTGTCGATTTCGGTCCTGGCGCCGGCGCGAAGGGCGGATACGTAGTCGCGTCCGGGGATTTGAATACGGTCATGGCAACGCCCGACAGCGTAACAGGCGCGTTTTTGGCGGGACGCCGCAAGATTGACGTCCCCGCCCGGAGGGAAAAGGCGGCGGCTCCGCAGTCGCAGGGGCGAGGCGCGAAATACGGCTCTGTCAAAAAGTCAAAATACGCGATCCAGGACGACCAGCCGAAGTCGATTATCGTCCGCGGCGCGCGCTATCACAATCTGAAAAATATCGACGTCGAATTCCCGCTGGGCAAGTTCATTTGTGTAACAGGCGTTTCCGGGTCCGGGAAAAGCTCGCTCATTAACGGGATTCTGGTCGAAGCCCTTCGGCGGGATTTGAACCGCGGCATCGGCGTTCCCGGCGCTCACGACCGAATCGACGGCTTGAGGAATCTCGACAAGATGATCGCCATCAACCAGTCGCCTATCGGCAGAACGCCCCGAAGCAATCCGGCGACGTATATCAAACTGTTCGACGAGATTCGCGATCTGTACGCCTCGCTGCCGGAAGCGAAGGCGAAGGGGTTCAAGTCCGGGCGGTTCAGTTTCAACGTCTCCGGCGGGCGGTGCGAGGCGTGCCAGGGCGCCGGCGCTGAAAAGCTCGAAATGGACTTCCTCGCCGACATCTGGACGACCTGCCCGGTCTGTAACGGAAAGCGGTTTAATGCGGAAACGCTGTCGGTGGAATTCAAAGGCAAATCCATCGCAGACGTTTTGGAAATGGACGTCGACGCCGCCATGGAACTGTTCGAGAACATCCCGAAAATTCATTCCATGCTCAAAACGTTACACGACGTTGGGCTGGGATACATGAAAATCGGTCAGCCGTCGCCCACGCTTTCCGGGGGCGAGGCGCAGAGAATCAAGCTGGCGCGGGAACTGATTAAAATCGCGACGGGGAGAACGCTCTACATGCTCGACGAGCCGACGACGGGCTTGCATTTCGCCGACATCGATTTGCTGCTCAAGGTTCTTCACAACTTCGTCGACCTCGGCAACACGGTTATTGTCATTGAACACAATTT
>JAZRTH010000937.1:0-1846 GCA_045651945.1 Thermoguttaceae bacterium | reverse complement strand
GGCTACGATCCGACTTTATCGGTCGTCTTAACAGCGTTAACCGCCGCCGGTTGCGTTGACTGCGTTAAGACCTTTCTGCCCGCCAATCTTGCAGAGCTTCTGACAATTCATGCTTCTGGAATCGTCGCCTCAGCGGGGAAGCCTCTCTTTTTACTAACAATGTGCGGCATTCTGGTCGGGCTGGGGCTGTGGGACGACGCGAAAAACCTCAACTGGCGATTCCGTTTACTGGTAGAGTTCTCCGTTGCCATCGCGACCGTTGCCGCCGACTGGCGAATCACGCTCTTTTTGGGTGATTCCCCCGCCATGGTTGCTTTGTCGTGGCTGATAAGCGTTTTCTGGATTGTCGGGCTGATTAACAGCTTCAACATGCTCGACAACATGGACGGACTATCCGGCGGGTGCGCCGCTATTTGCGCCGCGTTTTTGGCGGGATTCGTTCTCACGCAGCCGGAACCCGGCGGGGATGTCCAGTGGTTTGTCGGCGGATTTTTCCTCGTCCTGACAGGCGCCGCATGCGGATTTCTGGTTCATAACCGCCCGCCTGCCAAACTGTTCATGGGCGACTGCGGCTCCTCTACGCTGGGCTACTTACTGGCAACCGGCGGGATTTCCGCTGTCTACGTCGGGCAGGACGCGCCCTGTCAAGCCGTCCTGGCGCCGCTGTTCGTCTTTGCAATCCCGCTGTACGACATGGTTTCCGTTATTATTCGCCGGATCGCTCAGGGAAAAAGCCCGTTCGTCGGCGACGCAAACCATTTGTCACATCGACTGGTTCGCATGGGGCTTAGCCGCCCCGTCGCTGTCATGACGATTCATCTTCTAACCATCGTCTGCGCTTCAATCGCGTTAATTCTCCCTGGTACAGACGTTAAGTCAGCGTTGGTCTGCGCCGGAATTGTAATTTCGATTATTGTCATTCTGACGCTGCTGGACCGAAAATAGAACAAGTTGCGAGTTGCGAGAAGATTGAAAGGCGGTAATGGAGTTCGCCAACGGCGAACGAAATTACGCTTTCGCCGAAGGCGAACTTACTCCGTTACCGAATGAGTGTTTTTTCTTCAAGAAATAAAAAAGGGTGGAAGAGGAGATTCGAACTCCCGACATTCGGAACCACAATCCGACGCTCTATCCAGCTGAGCTACTTCCACCATATTGTTCGCGCTGCGAATCAATAATTGTACGTATTATAGAGAAATCCCGTCTTTCGTCAAGGGGGGACAAAAATAATTGTGGGGTAAAGGAAGCACACAATTTTTTCCTGCAATTGCACATGGTTGAGTCCGGCACGCGGCAGTCCTCTGCCGCATTACCCGCCCCGCCAAAAACATACTACGAAGCCGAAAACGCCAGTCTAACGCTTTGCGGCGGAAGCCTCAAAAAGCTTCTGAACGCGGAATATTGCTCTCTCGGAGTTACTGTAATAAAGTCAAGTAGGTGCGAGAGTGTAGCGGCAGCGAAACTCTCGCTTTTTCAAAAAACGACGAGAACAACGAAAAACGTTTCTACGTCAAAAACGCTCGAACTACCGGTTCGCGGCTGTATCAGCCTCAAAAGAAATAACGCGAGCTTCGCTCGCTTATAAAAGCGAGAGCTGCGCTCTCGCACTCCGAGAAAAAAAGCCCTTGAGAATTTCTTCTCAAGGGCTTTAATATACATAAGGCGGAACTTCCTTGCACCGTAAGCAAGTCGTCTCCAATTTAGTTTTCTAAATTCCTTAGAAAGGAGGTGATCCAGCTGCAGGTTCCCCTACAGCTACCTTGTTACGACTTAGTCCCAATCACAGAGTTCATCTTCGGCGCTTAGGTCCTTGCGGTTCCCTCGGCGACTTCGGATGCCCCCCACT
>JAZRTH010000936.1:0-2842 GCA_045651945.1 Thermoguttaceae bacterium | reverse complement strand
TCCCCCTATCGCTTTACCCGCTTTTCCCCCCGCGCCTCCGTTGGAGGCGCGGGAGGAAAAGCGTATTCGTCGATATTCAATTTTCTATGCATCCCTCCGGCGGTTGAAACCGCCGGTTACAAAGAATTTCGTCCCTTCGGGACTATAGCGGACTTTCGTCCGCTGTCGCATTTGCGACGTATTGTCTCTCACGCTGATGAATCTACTATGTACAAATTCCCGGAGAAGACTCGCTCAAATTTTGGAATTATTAGAACTCTCTCAGTTCTGTCCCTTCGTTCCGATGTATAGCGTCGCGATTCCGAACGTCAGGGGGGCGAAGGAAACGTTTTGCCAGCCGCATTGAGCCAGCGCGTCCGCCAGTTCCTGACCGTACGGGAACGACTCGACGCTTTGCGGCAAGTAGTTGTAGGCTTTGTACCGATTGCGCGCCAGGATCTTGCCCAGTATCGGCAGGATGTAACGGAAGTAAAACAGGTACAGACGCTTGAAGAAGAACCCCGTCGGCATGGAGAATTCCAAAATTCCCATCGTCCCGCCGGGCTTGCAGACGCGGTGCATTTCCTCAATCGCCTTTGTCATGTCCGTCGTATTGCGAAGTCCAAACGCGACCGTTATCGTATCAAACGAATTGTCTTCAAAGGGCAGCTGGCAGGCGTCTCCAAACTGGAGCGTAACCGGGACTGCTGGTTGCGGGATTTTCTTTTGAATCTTCTTTTCGCCAATGTCGAGCATCGGCTGGCAGAAGTCACAGCCCACGTATGCCGACGGCTTGTCTTTGTAACGGCGATAGTACTCGATAAGCAAATCCGCTGTGCCGGTGCAGACGTCCAGATAGGATCCCCCTTGCGGGATCGGGACGCGCTTTGCGGTATACTTGCGCCAATAGACGTCAACGAACCCGGACAGAAACCGGTTCATAAAGTCGTATCGCGGGGCGATGTCGGCAAACATGCCAGCCACGTTTTCCGGGGATTTGTCTACAGAGGGTTTGTCTGTCATGGTTCTTCTCCCAGTCCGGACGTAAAGGCTTCAAAGGCTTCTGACCACTGTGGCGGAACCGCCGTTCTTCCGGCGTCGCGAACCGCGCCCGGCGATTGCAAATCGGCGTTTCTGACGTTGGTCGAGCGATACCCGGCAGGACGCAGCCCCAAACTCTTGAGCGTCTGCGC
Source organism: Thermoguttaceae bacterium (assembly GCA_045651945.1). Classification (GTDB taxonomy): domain Bacteria; phylum Planctomycetota; class Planctomycetia; order Pirellulales; family Thermoguttaceae; genus RUG11551. The sequence goes on along the minus strand of JAZRTH010000936.1, from coordinate 1,670 downwards.
CAACTCGTCTTTCGCCTTTGGATTCTTCTTCGCGTCAGCAAACATTTTCTCCCATCGACGAATAAATTCCAGCGCCTGCTCTTTTGTCCAGCCCAAGCGTTTGAGCAGCGTGTCGTCGCCGGCGTCAAGCTGATCTTTCAAATGCGCCAACGCCAGAACCGTCTGCTTTTGAGCGTACTCGACGTTGACGTCGTCCGCGTCGCCCGCCGGCGGCATAGGCGGCAAATCGTCCAGCGGAGTTGTAATTCCCATCCCTCCGCCAATCGTCCCATGAACGCCCTCGCTGGTTTGCGTGTCCTGATTGTAATTTGAGCCGTCCATTGGGTCAGGATTCTGAGAACCGGAAGAATCGCCGCCTGCGCCAGCGTTCCCGTTTTGCGGCGTTCCACTGTCTTTCGGGTCGCCGGAACCGGACTCCGGATTCCCCTCACGCCCAGCGCCGGCGCGTTTGTTGGGATCCTGTCTGCCCGGCGCGCCATCGGAAATGACTTTGTCGCCCGCATTCTGACCGGTTCCCTCGTTGCCGCTGTTGCCGCCCAAGGCGCCCTGATCGGACGGGGTTTGCCCACCGTCGTTGCTGTTGCCGCGCGTTTCGGAATCCATGCCGCCGCCGTTGGCTGTCTCGCCCTTGTTACGGCCCTTCTGCTCCGGATCAAACGATTTGCCGTTGTTGTCGTTGACAGTTGGGTCCCCCACTGACGACGGCTGTTCCGTTCCCTCGTCCTTTTTGACGTTCTCCCCCTGCTGAATCGGCTCGCCCTCGGGAATCTCGTTGACCGGGTTGTCCTGCGTATGCATTTCCGACTTCTGCGACCCTGCCCCTGACTTGCCCGCGTTCTTCTCGCCCTTGGTATCGAGCTGTTTGTTCGGGTCTTCGCTTTCCGATCCGCCCTCGTCTTTACTGCCGACAGACGACTTGCCCGCCTTCTGACCAGACAAATCTTCGCCGTCCCCCGGCTTTCCAGAATCCTCTAAATCGCCGTCTTCAGATGTCGCTGTTTGAGGTTTTCCAGATTGCTCACCTTCTTCTCCGCCTTTATTGTCTGTACCGTCCTGCTGACCTTCGCCGTCCTGCTGACCCGTTCCATCTTTTTGACCTTTACCATCCTGCTGACCAGTTCCGTCTTGTTGATCTTCGCCGTCTTGCTGTCCTTCACCAGGCTGTGACGAATTCTGACCGCCGGATTCCTGTTTATGCTTTAGGATTTCTTCGATAGCGTCGCCGGGATTGGAATTGGGATCAATTGGTTCGCCGGAATTCCCGCCATCATCGGAGTTGCGAGTTGCGAGTTGCGAGTTGCGAGAATCGTCGCCTTGGTTGTCGTCTTGACCAGCTTGATTGCCTTCCTGTCCAGCTTGATTACCCTCTTGTCCGGCTTGATTGCCATCCTGACCAGCTTGGTTTCCATCCTGACCAGCTTGGTTACCTTCTTCGCCGCCGTCGTTTTGCTCTCCGGTTTGCTGACCGTCCTGCTGACCGTCTTGTTGTTGACCGTTTTGTTGTTGTCCGTCCTGTTGTTGTCCGTCTTGTTGTTGTCCGTCTTGCTTTCCATCTTGCTGTTGACCAGCGTTGTCGCCGTTTTCGGAACCGTCTTCCTGTTCGTCTTGAGGCGAATCCTCTTGCGGCTGACCGTCCTGATTGTTGCTGTCAGTATCGGGCGAGTTGAGCC
>JAZRTH010000935.1:0-5259 GCA_045651945.1 Thermoguttaceae bacterium | reverse complement strand
ATCTTCGCGTTCTTTGTGGTAAAAAAATTCGGCAGGCGTAAAGCCTGCCGATGCGTAATTCCGCTCACTGCGTTCGCTTCATTACCGCCTTTCAATTCTTTCGTCGACGCCAGTACAGCATTCCCAGCGCGCCGAGAATCAGCAGCGCCCACGTCGACGGTTCCGGAATAGCGTTATGGTCGCCGAAGGTAATCGACCCGTCCGCGTTGAGCCAGTAGACGAAGGAAACGCCATCATCGTTAAGCAGCGTCAGGTTGATGTTGTCGATATTGTACAACGCTGCCGGGGCGTCTACGAGCCAATCAAGCGTTACCACCTGACCGAGGAAGTCAGAGGCGTCGTCCAGGTGAACAACCAGGTTGAGCGGAACGTCAAACGACAAGTTCCCGTCGAAGCCGCTGAAGTCCAGTTTGTCCAAACCAGTCCCTCTGTCGGTAGTGTAAGCGTCCAGATAGAGAGTCGAGTCAATCGTGAACGTTCCCTCGCCCATGACGGAAGTCGTAAAGGCTTCGGTATCGTTTGGCGTTCCGATGTTAATCGTCTTGCCAGCCGGGAATGTAACAGACGAATCCGCTGACATGTCAACGGAGGCGAATCCGAAGTGAGCCGTGTCGCCGTCAGGCGCCATTTGCAGCTGCGAGCTTTCCAGAGCGACGTGCTTCAAGGAACCGGTTTCCGACTGAGTCATCTTCAGCGTTCCGCCTTTGACGGTCAAAACGCTGTCGTCCGATTCTGCGTTCAATGCGGCTTTTGCAGTAACCGTCGCGCCTTCCTGAATGCCGATAGTCGCGTCGTCGGTCAAAGTAATCGGCGTGGCGAAATCGGTGTTGCGGAGGAACTGCAGCGCCCCTGCTCCGTTCGCACCGGAACCTTCAATTCCGAAATAGGACTGCTCGCGAATAATCGCCATATCGGTATAGGACGAATCGAAAATAATCTGACCTTCTCCCGAAACGTACGTCTTGCCGGAAGCCGCTCCGCCGGTGCCGCAGATATCGTAGGCAATCCAGACCGTACCGCCGGTAACGTTCAACAGACCGCTGTCAGGATCGCCAGCGCGGCCGACAATAATGCGGTTGGCGTAAACGTCGCCGCCGGAAACGTTCATTTCGCCGGTTGAGGAATTGTCTCGACCGACAGCAAGCGTTGCCGAGTTGCTGAACGTACCGTCTGTTACATTGAAGTAGCCCTTTGAGTTCCCTTCGCGACCGACGAAGAAGTCGCCCGTAGTCGTAACGGAACCGCCGTTGACGTCAAAGTAGCCTGTCGTGCCGTTCTTCTGACCGACTTCAACCTGACCGTTGATAACCGTCGAACCGCCGTTGTGGGTATACTTGGAAGTATAATCTCCTGTCGTGTCGGCAATGATCAAACGGTTCATGACGATTTCGCCGCCGTTGATTGTCGTTTCGCTGTTATAGAGCATCGCAAAGCCTTCCGGAACCTTGAAGTAGCCGCCGTTCATGACGAACTTGTTTTCCGTTCGGAACCAGCCGTTGACGGTTTTCGTTACCGTACCGCCGTTGATTTCAAGATAGCCGTCCTGATTAACTCGCGGTTCAGACGCCGTCCAGTTGAAAGTTCCACCGTCGATAATCAAATTGCCGTGAACGTTGGATCCCGCATAGTCGGTCGTTCCGCCGCTGACGGCAATCGTTGCCGAATTGGGAACGTCGCCGTTGAACGTGTTGGCTCCGCCGACGACGACTGTCTTGCCGGCGATGTTGTCCATCGTGTTGGTTCCGCTGATAACGAATCCGGTTGAGTTGTCAGCGTCGCCTTCCCAGTTGCCGGCGTCGGTCATAGAGCCGTTGGCGCCGTCAAGCCAGACTTTAATGCCTTCCGGATCGGAGCCGTAGCTGGCGACAACCGCGTAATGACCGTTCATCGGGACAACCGACTTCACCCAGCCGGAGGGAACGTTAGTAATATTGTAGACGCTGTTTGCCGTCGATTCGTCTGCAAACAGACCAACGAGCATCTGATCGCCGTTGGCGTAAGAAAGCGTCTCGGAAGCCTGAGCGTTAATCGCGCCGCCGTTGACGGTAAACGATCCGTCGGTCGAAACGATTGTACCGTACGGCTGAAGGTTAATCGTACCGCTGTTTATGGTAGCAGCTCCAGCGTTGGTCATCGCGCCCAAATTGACAGTACCGTCAGAAATATTAACGTACGAGCCTGAATCCGCGAAGATGTTTCCAACGGTAAGCGTTGAATCGGCGCCGGAGAAATCGTAGCCGGAATCCGAATGACGAATTGAGATGTTGGAATACGTTGCGTTTCCGCCCGACTGAATAACGTTGGCGCGGCCGGTGTCAGCATTTGTACTGGAGTGGCCAATAAAGAAGCTGTCCGCGCTGACAGACAGGTTTCCGCCGGAGATTTCCAGCAAAGAGCCGTCCGTCTTTTCGCACCAGCCCAAGCCGGAAGAACCGCTGCGGGCGATGACGGTAGCATTGTCTGAAATGGTAATATGGACCTTGCCCGCCATTGCCATCCAGAACTCGCTGGCGCTGAAGTAGCTGTCGCCGCCGAAGTTCATTTCGAGGTTCCAATCCTTGCCGTCAACCAGACCCGGAACGTTATCGCCGTCGTTGGATCCGCCCCACGCGTTGCCGGTAATATACGCTTTGGCGTTGTCGGTCATGTTAAACGACGCGTAAGCCGCGCCGGAATGGTTGTTGTCGTTATTGCCTTTGAAGGAGTAGAAGTTCGCCGCGCGAAGCGTAGAATCGCCCGACATCGTAACGTACGACTGAACGTTATCGCCGTTGTCGCAGTTGTACGCGAGGTTGAATTCGCCAACGTCAAGAACAGCGCTGTCGGTTACGTCCAAATACGTGTATCCGTGCTGGCTGGTACGGAAATTGTTGGCTTTCAAGTAGCTGTCGCCAGAAAGCTTAATATTGGAAACTCGGTTTCTCTGGTCTGTAATATACAGATATCCGCCGTTAGCGTAGAACGAACCGCCGGAAATGTTGACGTTTGAATCTCCATGGAAGGAGAAGAAAGCATCCCCGCCGACAGTAAACAAACCGCCGGACTGGTTGAGAGTTGACATTCCTTCACTGTCGCCCAGACGGAACTGTCCGCCGACTTTAACCGTTGCGTTCTCGCTGACGTTTGTAAAGTTCTCTCCAGAGTTGGTATACCACGTTCCGGAAGCTGTTGCCTGAGAATCGCCGCGGAAGTTCATCGTCGAGCCAAAGTTGTTCATATTGACAACCGACAGCGTTCCACCAGTCATATTCAAAACGGAACCGTACGCTCCTGCATTCCAGCCCAGCCCTGAATTGCCGGACAGCGATGTAACAGAAGCGTTGTCGGAAATGTTAATATGCGTCTTGACGGAAACGCCAGACCACCATTCGTTGGACGTGAACTGGCTGTTGCCGCTGTATTCCTGATAAAGAACGAAGTCGTTATCGCTCAGCGGAACGACCGAAATGCTCTCTCCGATTCCGCCGAAGAAGTTGCCGTTGACTTTAACAGTAGCGTTGTCTGTAACAACGAATTCCGCCACAGCCGCGCCGGATCGGAAATTGATCGGAACGAAATCGTTGTTAATCGTCAGCGAAGCGTTTTCGTAAACGTAAAGACCAGCCTCTTGCCCGTTAGAGCCAAGAGTAACGTCTGGCGTTTGAGCGACCGTCGAACCTGATATAACAACCTCTCCGCTGTTGACGTACATTCTGGAAGAAACGTCCAGCGTTCCGCCTTGCGAAGCGAAGAACGCCGTTCCGCCGTCAGCGGTAAGCGTTTCAAGAGAAACTGCCGCGTTATTTCCTTCAACAATAAAACCGCCGCTTTTAACTTCCAGAGACTTCGCGGAAATCGCTGCGTTGTCCGCCAGAGAGTAAATTATAGAGTTGTTGTCGACGACAATTCTGTCCGCGGCGGAAAGCGTCGTTCCTTTTTGAGTGAACAACGAAGAAACGCCGTTAAAGAAAACGGAGCCTGCCTGAATTGTCTTTCCGCCGAATTCACCCATCGCGCCAGTCTCGGTATTATAAAAGACTCTGGAATCGGCGTCGCCGTAGACGTTTCCAGTGTAATTCAAATCGTTAACCGTCAAATACGAGCCGTTGAGGGCGATGTTTTGCAGCGTTCCAACTTCCGTTGAAGCCAAATTGACCAAACCGCCTTTGAACGTCAAAACGTAGCTGTCGGATTCGCTGTTAAACGGCGCTTTCATCGTCAGCGTCTGACCGCCCTGAATTCCAATCGTCGCGTTGCCGGTAAGAGTAATCGGCGAAGAAGAATCGGCGCTTTGGATGAATCGCAGCGCGCCGTTCCCGTCCGCTCCGGAACCTTCTATTCCCAGGAACGTCTGTTCGCGAATTATCGGCAAGTCGGCATAAGTCGAATCGAAAATCATCTGTCCTGTTCCGGAAACAAACGTCTTGCCGGAAGCCGTTCCGCCTGAACCGCACAGATCTTGAGTAATCATAACCCTACCGCCGGAAACCCTCAAAATCGCGGCATCGCCAGCGTCAGCTCGTCCAACAATTATGCGGCTGGCGTTAACAGTTCCGCCGGTAACTTCCATCAAGCCGGTGGAACTGGCGGGAAGAGCAATGTTAATCTCGCCAGAACTGGTCAGCATACCGCCGTTGATAATTAACGAACCGTTGGTAGAGGGTTTTTGAGCAACGTCAATGACGCCGTTTACGACTGAAATGCCGTCGTTCTGAACAAATGAGCCGGTATAGTTTCCTTCGTTGTCGCAAATCATCAATCGAGGAACGGTAAATATACCGCCGTTGACTTCGATCGAGCTGGAATATCTCATCGGCAGATAGTTTCCGCCAACGGTAAACGAACCGCTGTTAATAACGATTCGGTTTTCGTTCCAGAAATTGCTCGGAGCGGAGAATGTACCGCCGTTGAGTTCCAGATAACCTGTAACGTTTTTGTTTCCATTAGAAACGGTCATTGTACCGCCGTTAAGCAAAACCGTGCCGGCGATCGTGCCGTCCTGAGTTGAAGTTCCGCCGCTGAAGACCAGCGTCGTACCGGCGGGAATCGTATTGGTAAACGCGTTCGTTCCGCCCAGGACGATCATCTGATTGTCGTAGGAGCTAATCGCGTTGTCGCCGCCAAGAATAAAGCCGGTGTTGTTTCCTGTAGCGCCAGCCCAGGAGCCGGCATCCCAGTACTTAACGCCCGTCGGCGCGGAACCGTATCCAGCCACGACTGCGTACTGACCGTTGACGTTCAAAACAGCCGTCTGCCAGCCAAGTCGGATCGTAGCCATGT
>JAZRTH010000934.1:0-9357 GCA_045651945.1 Thermoguttaceae bacterium | reverse complement strand
ACAGAGCGGACAGCCCTGTAACGCGCCATTTGGGAAAAAGCCAGGCGATTTTCTTTCTCTTCGACCCGATGCAGGACAACAACTTCCGCAGCGCGTGTCACGATTATTCAGACGACCCGCAGCTCAACTCGTCGCAGCTTCGGTCGAACATGCGTCAGGACGCCATTTTTCTCGAGATGGCTCAGCGGTTCCGCTATCTGCGGCATTTATCGGCAACGGACAAGACCGACGTTCCGGTAATTGTCATTGTAACAAAATTCGACATCTGGCAGGAACTGCTCAAAGACGCGCCGCATCCTCTGCCCAGCCCATGGAAACGGATTGAAGGCGAATCGACAAGCCGTCTTGACATGGAAACGATACAGTACATTTCGGAATACGTTCGCAATGCTTTGATAAAGTTTACGCCTGCAGCGCCGGCAATGATTGAGAGTTTTTCCAACAACGTTTTGTACGTCCCTGTCAGCGCGACAGGCTGCGCTCCAGAAAAAGACCCGGAGACGGGCGCGCTCGGTTTTCGTCCCGGCAATTTGAATCCGGTTTGGGTTGAAGTTCCTGTATTGTACTTTTTGCATCTGAAAAAACTAATATCCGCTTTGGATTGACAGTTCAAACGATTTTATGGATGAAATGCAGATGCGACAGCATTCTGCCAGAATCGCGGCAGCGGTTCAAAATTTGTAGCCCTGGGTGAACCCCATGGAGGAGAATCAGCAAATGGCTCAAGAATTGATTTATACGTCGTTTCCCAAAGGCGTCAAGCCGGGAGCAAACGGTTTTTGTACGGTCGCAGTCAGTCCTGACATGGCTCCGAACTTGATATCCCGTCTTGAAGGATTGAGCGGGTATCGACACTTGTATATGCCGGGAACTCCAGAAGCGGCATTTAATCCGCCGAACTGGTCGCACATTGTCATCAACGTGGGAAATACGGGATCGCACGTTATTTATCGCGTTGCAGACGCTGGATTGGACTATACCGGCAGAAGCAACAAGCTGGCTCATTTTATCGTTCTGGATAAAAGCGATCTGGCGCTTTGCGGACCGGCGGCTATGTTGACGACTCCTGGATTAATCGACCTCAAGTTTGATCAGCAAGTTGGAACGCGACCTTTTACACGTCCCATTCCGCGAATTCAGGTTAATCCGCGTTCCTGTCTGACTTGGCGAGATGTTGCTGGCGATGCTGGCTGGGCGGGCGAGTTGGCTCAAACGGCGTGGACCGGGCGTTATGCCTGCATTGTCTACAAACCTGGAATGAACGTCCTGGCGCTTATTCAGGAAGCGATGGCGCTTTTACCGCATGATCGGCGATGGAAGACGACGTTTTCCACCTACTATTCCAAACTGCCAACGGGTATTGACTGTCAGTGGCGGTGCGTTGCTGCGGGAACGCCAGAAGCGGCTCAGGCGATTGCGGAAGTCGGGTCAGGGCTGGTAATTGATTTGTCAAATGGAGCGCTGGCGCAGGCGCCGGAATCTCCTGCTGTCATGGCTGCCAGGACAGGAAAATTTGTTCTCGCTCCTGCAGCAGACAAGTTTGGGGGCGCAGCCGCTCGACAGCGGCCGGTTCCGACGGCTCGACCTTCGGCGGAAGTTGCTATGAACGATAGTATTCAAAATGAATTGGATACGTTAGACTCATCTACTCCCAACAACATGGAACTGCCGCCTGTCGATATGGTGGGTATAGAGGCTCCGCCTGTGTCAGACCCCCGAATAAGGAGAAGGAACCGAGTTGGCGCTGAAGTAAAATACGGTTTGTTTGCCGCTGTTTTTGCGTTAATTATTCTCTTGGGCGTTGTTGTGGCGGCGATATTTGTCGTAATGTTTAATAATTCGTCCCAGATTGGCGAAAGCTCTGTTGCCGTCAATCAGATGGAACCGGATGATGAAGGCGATAAAACTGCAGACGAGCCTGTAAACGAACCGCTGGAACCGAACGCGGATGCAGACCTGGGCGCTGTAACAGATCTGAATGAAGCGCCCGCTCCTGTAACGGAACCTGACGCTGATTCCGTCAAAGATAATCAGCCGGAAAATGCAAATAGCGTTGACGAATCTGTCAAGGAAGAGAACAATCAGCCGGACCTGAATACGGACTCAGACCAAAATTCTGAAAACGAACAGAATACTGAAAGCGAACAAAATAAGGAACCCGACTCTGCAGCGGAATCAATCTCTGAACCTGAAAAACAGGAAGATGAAGAAGAAAACAGGAGAAAAAAGGAGAAAGAAATATTTGAGGATAAACGATGGAAAGATACGGACAGAGGACATAGTTTTATATATGTTGATTCCAATGACGATCCTGATTACACCCGTCTTAACTGGCAGCTGCAAGAATCAAAATTGCAGATTGACGAATTGAAACTTGTTCAGTTTGGTCAGATTGATTCAGGTCTTTCTGGTTTTGAATCAAAAGAGGATAGCAATGACCATTCAAAATATATCGTTTTTAACAATGGCGTTTCTACTGATATTGAAATACTGATAAACAGCAAACCAGAAAAAATTTCAATGAATAAACCAACCGACGAGTCTGAATCAGAAAAGACATTTCCGATTCTTATCAAGAGTAACGAAAACAGTGTATGTATACCTGATTTTTTTCACGGAAATGTCATATTGGCAAAATTATCAGACAATTCCAATCGAGTAATTAGTTTTTTTGAAGTGGACAGCGCTCAGAGTGGAATGTGCTATGACAAACTGAAAAGAAATTTTTTAGATACCCAGAACGCTGGAAAAGGTGAATATATATACTCAATTGATGATCGTTCTATCGGCGAGAAATTTTCAATTTCAGATATTAAAGTTACACCATATGCTAATGAAATTACGACAGATGATGGTAAAACCTATCAACTTGTTCCCCGCGTAATCAATGAAACTTCAGAATATGAAATTCGAATAAAAATGAAGGATGATACCTTTATCGAAGTTAATGAGAATAGAGATGAAGGCGGTATAATGGTTGAGAATGCCAGGAAGTCCGGACGAGCGCCGAGCGGTAGAATGGTTGAGAATGTCAGGAAGCCCGGACGAGCGCCGAATCAGAATAATCTATCAAACGAAAATTCAAAATCGGATATTAAAAAGAAAAAGATAATGATTGATTATCTGGTAATTCGCATCAAGGCGTTATCGGATTTTGATATAATTAAAGAAAAGGTAGATCAGAAAAAAGAAAAAGAAGAGAAGAAAAAAACTGCAAAGGAGATAAAACAGACCAATAAAACAGATAAGGGGCGACAGCAGATTGTCTCGACAAGTAATAGATATTGCAGGATTAGGTGGTCGTATGAAGTCAGCGAGATGAAAATGAACGTAGAGAAAGCTAATCCAGCAAATTCAGACAGCAAAAATGGCAAAGGTAATCAACAAAATGTCATTAAACCTATTAAAGTTAGGTTGAATCAAGATGAAATGCAAAAATACTATGGCGACTTAAGAGCTAATCCTAAATTAAACAAGACAGTGAAAAGTATTTTGCTCAAATTGCCTTTGTATCTGGATGTATATATTAAGGGCGATCCTGTATCACAGCCGCTTTCAGACAATTCATTCCTCTGGAAACGAATTGTTCTTCCGCCGCCGGAAGACGCCTCAAGATAAGGAGTTTAACTGAATTTTTAGCCATCGTAAACCCAACCCAATACAACAACAATGCTTAAATATACGGAACTTATAGAGCAGATTGAATGTCTTATGGACGACCCCACCGCGGCGCCGATGGGAAGAATTGCCGAGCTGGCGTCGTCGTATGCCGAGGCGTGTGAATGGGTCAATGAAAAAGCGCTTTTGTGCGTAAATATTTTACGTCAGGGGAATGCTTCTGAAGCTCTGCGTATTAATCGTGAACTGGATTTATTGGAGAATTACAAAACTCTTGTTTTTGACGATTACGATGCATGGATTTCCGCTGCGCTGACTTTTGGTGACGTTGCCATTCCCCCTTTTAATCGTCGTTTGATTGAAGAACTGGATGCGGCGCAGGTTTGCATGAGACCTATTGAGGAGGTTCTTAAAAGCCATCGAATTCTTGCCTTGTCTCATTCTCCGTTAGCGGTTCGCATTCCGGTTTTGAGAAAGCTGGTTGAACTTGATCCGCGCAATACGGGATGGAAAAATGAACTGCGCGACTATGAAACCGCTCGACTGGAATTGATTTACGAAGAGCTTTCTCGCTCGCTTGAATACAGCGACTGTGTGAGGCTTTTGAAAGAAGTTGAAGGTTCGAAATGGTCCGTAGAAATTCCGCTGAAAGTCAAAAAGAAGATAGCGCTTATTCGGAAGGATTATGAAAACCGAAATCGTCAGAAGCAGATAGAGCAGCTTAATGCAAAGCTGCAAGAAAAAGCTGACAATCTTTTGCAGGCGTATAACAACTACGACTTTGAAGGAGCCAAACGGTTTCGCGATTCCTGGACAAAGCTTCTCGCTGAATATCAGAAGATGGAGATTATCCCTCCATACGATTTGATTCAATCCGTTGACGACGTTCTGAGCTGGATTAACAGCGAACAGGAGGGGCAGAATCTGCTTAAGGAATTCAAAGCAAAAGTTGCGGCGGCAGACCGTGAACTCAGACGTTCCATAAGCATCGAAAAATGCCAGCGTTTGATATTGGATTTGTCCCGTTCGGCAGATGCAGTCGGTCAGCCGGTTCCGGAACGATTTCAGCGTCATCTGGACAAGCTTATCGCCAACGAAGAACGAAAGGCTTCGCAGCATAACCGGTTGGTAACGGGCATTCTTGTCGTAATTCTGCTTGCGGTTATCGGCGGCGTGAGTTTTGGCGTTTACGAGTTTATCCAATGGTATCGTTTTAACACTCTGCTGGACAATCTGGCAAAGTATCAACTGGCGGTTTCCAAAGACAGGAATATTCTTCCGGAAGCCTATCAGTTTGTGTATATCCTGGAAACGTCCGGTTATCAGCTGGCGGCGTATCCGGACGTTCAAAAGAATATTGCGTATATTAAAAAGCTGTACGAAGAAGACAAGGTTCGTCACGAAGACTGGAAACTGCTATATGACAAAATTGACCGGAGCGTTAAAAAGGGCGTCCCATCCAGTCTGGATGAAATTAACGAGCTGGAGAAACTGTCCATTCTGAAAGAGGAAAAAGCCGCTTTTGAGAGTCTTAAAAAATCCAATGCCGTTTTACTCAGCGAGAGCAGCGCTGAATTTGTCAAAAATCTAATTGAGCAGTTGCATGAATTACAGACTGCGGCTGGTAAGCTGATAAAATCAGACAAGATTGAGATTGCAGACGTCGTGAAATTGCGAGAAATTGAAACGCAGATTGTGCAAATCAGGCAGAAGTTTGCCGATTACGCCTTTGGCAAGTCGTCTCTTGAAAAGGCAGCCAAAGATTTCGATGCGGAATGCAGCGCTCTGCTGGCGGATGTTCAAAAAGCGATTCGACAATCGAATTCCGATATATCGCTTTATGAAGAACTTGATAGCTTGACGATGAAAATGAAGTCAAAGTCAGACTATGTTCAATCTCTCAAAAACATATTGGAAAAATATGCGGATTCCTCGTATGCGAAGGATTTCAAAGAGGTAATTGACGCTCAGAATGAGTGGGGCGCGGCATACGATTGGAATGATTTTATTATTCACAACCAATCGATTTTCAGGGGGGGAACGTCGCGCACGGCCGTCCAGTTAAAGGATTTTCTTGATCAATGGAGCGCTCTGCCTTTTAAGCCAAATGAACTCTTGACGGTTAATAAGATCGAAGGGCGAATTCCTTATTATCAAAGCATCGTAGATTGCAACCCTTCTGCATCCTTGAAGACGCTTAAAGAACTGTGCTATCTGTATTACAGAATTGAGCTGTGGTATTACGAAGACCCGTCTGGAAAACGGTATTATTTTAACAAACGGCCTGGAGTTGCAGGAAGACAGCGGCTTAACTATATGGAATCGGTTTCGGTTGAGTCTGATAATCGAATTCTCATTGAAGCGACAAGTCCCATTGATCCGCTCAACAACAGAGTATTTAGTCAGAAAATCAATAATCTGCTCGGCATGATTAATGATAAATCAAAGTTTACGGAATGTGGGATCAAGATTCTTGACGTTATTTATAGCGATACGTCGTTGAATGACCCGATTGTAAAGTATCGTTTTCTGACAGCGGCTCTTGACTGCTTTACAAAGTCCGATCAGATTATTCACGAAAACTTTGATTCGTTTGTTCCGCAGCTTGACAATGAGGAACTCAAAAGTTGCAATCCGTTTGATCCGGAAGAAGCTTCCACTCTCAGAGCGGAAGCGAAACGAATGTTGGATCGATTGAAAGATTTCAGCAATCGGATTAAAATAGCGCAAAAGCGAAATGAACAACTTGCTCAGCCGTTTCCTGTTGAAACTTTCAAGCCGTTTGGCTGGCTGGACAAAGATGGTTCACAATGGATGATTAGAGGAATTACGCCCGAGGAAGACGGCGAATTGTTTATTGTATCCAATAAAGATATTGTTTCAATTGGAACGGTTAAAAACAAAGAAGTTAAAATGAAATCAGTTTCCAGTGTAAAGCGGGGAATTCCTGTATTCATAATAAAAATGATTAAACTTTAGCGAAAACTCGGCTGGAATCCATGAGATATTTTGTTAAACTTGCCGGTAAAGCGTTCGGTCCGCTTGAAGAAGAAAAGATCGTTGAAATGTATCAGACTGGACGGCTCAAATATCCCGTCGAGATTTCACGGGATAAGAAAGTCTGGGATTCGATTGATATTATTCTTCCTAATGCGTCCTCGCCAGATCCAGATCCAAATCCAGTTCCGGATTTGCCATCTGACGAACTGCTTGTTGAAGATCTCGATCTTATTCCAGTTTCAGGAGATTTTCCGGTATATTCCGATCCCAACGCTCCGGTCTGGTTTTACAGCAGTGACGGTTCAAATGGATACGGACCTGTAACAAAGTCGGAGCTGGCGACAATGCTTCAGTGCAACATGCTTAATTCCAGTTCTCTTGTCTGGCAGGAAGGTGAGAATTCCCGTCTGATTTCCGACGTTCCGGAATTGGTCGATATTCTTTCCTCCGGCAGAGTTGCAGGTTCTTCTGCTGGATATAGAGACTTCTCGTCGGTTCCTGACAACTCAAATAACTACGCCTATTCTCCCAATTCGGTACAAAGTTATGGTTATGGAACGCGTCCTGGTTTGACAGGCTCCAGGTCAAATTCCAATGCAAACATGTTTGATCTGTTGGATGACCCGAGTTATGGAAATGATGGTTTGGGGCAGGGCAGAGCGTATGACCAATCGCAAGTCGGACAGACCAGTCGTATGAGTTATGTGCTAATGGCGATATTTTTCGGTCAGTTGGGAATTCACAATTTTTACGCCAGCAGAATGGATATTGCCATCATTCAGCTGTTTGTTGGTCTGTCAAATCTGGTTGGACTTATTATAATCTCGTTTGTTTCCATGGCTGTGGAAGGGGATACCCGGTTCCTGTTTATTATTCCAGCTTTAATAGCAATTGGGCTTGAACTGTGGGCTATTATAGAGTCGTGCGTTATTACTCATGACGGAACCGGGAGACTCATGTACTAGAAAAGGCAGTAGGCAATAGGCAGTAGTTTATTCTTTACTGCTGTCTATTGCTTAAGCTTACAAATGCGAAATCTTAATTCCCAAAAAGTTTGTCTAATCGCGGATAAGCGTCGAATCCGTCCGGGTTGTCGTCAGTCGGCGGCGGAGTTCTTCTTCTCTGCGGCGTTTGAACTCTGGGCGCCGGTTCAGGTTCCGGTTCATAGTTTGAACCTATAGCAGGCGACTGCGGCGCCATTTGAGCGTTGGGCGCATTTGGAACGAGCTGCGGATTTTGCGTTGCAATCTGCGAGTTTTGAGGAACTTGTTGCTGCGGGACGTTAGCGGCGGGGCTTCCCTGAGTTTGAAGTCCATAGAATTTCCGTTCCGCTTCTGTTAAACCGGAACTGTCAAACTGAGTCGACGCATTGAGCTGCTGTGGCGCGGGCTGCGCTTCTACCTGACCGTCCGGATTGCCGTACAAACGCTGATTGGTTTCAATCTGATCCAGTTTTTGCCGCGCCGGCGTTGGCACGTTATTGGGACCCGGCAACCCCGCAGGCGAAGCGTAGCTTTCGCCGTTGATTCGCATTGAATTAACAGTAGGAGTCCCGTATTTGTTGTAGTCGAATTCGTCTGTGAACTGAGCCGCATCTTCTCCTGGCGGCTGAGGAAGTCGAAGCGTTCCCGGCCAATTGTTGGCGATATCTCTGTTTGCCGGCGCCGGTTCCTGCTCTGCATAGAACATCGGATCCGGGTTGCCGCGCTTGACGTTGGGCGACGACGTCCGTCTGGCGGACGGATGACGTCCCGGTTCCGAGTCAAAAGCGGCGTTGTCCATATTGTTGGGAATTGGGTCAAACGACTGCTGCGGCGCTGGAGAGTTCTCTGCCATGAAATCCTGTCCAAATGGAATTCGTTCTTCCATGGGGGAAACCGGAGAAGAGTCGCCGAACATGCTGTCGTACTCTGCGCGCTTGTCCATTCCCAGAGACTGTGACGGTCGCGCAACGCGATACGTCCAGCCGACAAGCCGACTGTACGCCGAGGTTCGGCTGCGGCTGAATACGGGAACGTCCAAACCTCCGTGCGCCTGAGAGGACATCGTCAAAAGCCGGCTGGCGTCTGGCGTGTTTCTGTCGATTTGACGCAAGACGGAATACAGGTTTTTGAGCGTAATATTGTGCGACTGCGGAGTTCGAATGAGCTGGAAATCGTTGTCTGCTGAGCCGTGGCAGTTTGCCGTCCCGCACGAGTTGAGCAGGATGGGCTGAATTTCCATCGAAAACTGCTTGAGCGTGTCGCCGGGCATGTTTTTGGCAATCTGTTCCAGAGCGATGCGTTCGCTGCGAAGCTTGTTAATCTGGGTGATTGGGTCGTTCTTGCTGGAATCTGGAACGACTTTGTCGTTAGCAGGATCCATTTCCCGGGCGAGCTGCTGTTTTGCCAAAGCCAACCGGCGTTCAATTACTGGAATATACGGATAATCGTATTGGATTCTTTTTGCGTACGCCAGATGCTCTTCCGCCTTGTCCAGCATTTTGTACTTGATGCACCAGTCTGCCAGATTCAGATAGGAAACGGCGTCTTCCGACTGAATTGTTGCAACTCGCGCAGAATACACGTCTTGCATATTATTGCAAACGGCCAGCGTCTGTTCTTTAGGAACGTACATGGAGCCTCCGTTGACGCCTTGTACGATGTAATATCGTCCTTCCAGACGAACGGTTCCTTCCAGAACGTTGAAGTCCGTCTTGAGCAGATACTGGCGTTGTGGAATGCTTGGAACGGCTGGCGG
>JAZRTH010000933.1:0-3550 GCA_045651945.1 Thermoguttaceae bacterium | reverse complement strand
TACTCCCATTTTACTCAACCATTTTAACCATGTTCAAAACACGCATTTTATCACTGCTCGTCATGGCAGGAATGTTATTTGCCTCGCCGTTTGCCTATTCTGACAACGCCACGGCAGAAAAAAGCGCAGACGCCTCAAACGCAGACGCCGTCAACAATTCCTCAAAAAAATCTGTTAAATCAAAAAAGAAACAAAGCGACGAATTCCAATACGTTCGCGTCGTGCGAGACAAAGAAGCCAAAAAAGGCTCTCTGGACACCGCTGTCCGCAAGTTCGTTGGAGAAAACGGCGTTTGCGTCGATCTCGTCGGCGCGATTCACGTTGCGGAAAAGTCTTATTACAAAGAACTTAACAAACTCTTCGAAGATTACGACGTCGTTCTGTACGAAGTCGTAGCGGAAGAGGGAACTCGCCCGGAACCTTCTGAAGAAGACAAATCGCCCGCTAGCGTTATTGGATTTGCTCAATATCAGTTCGCCAATCTTCTTGGGTTGGTTCATCAGCTGGAACACATTGATTACAAGAAAGAAAACATGGTTCACGCCGACCTGTCCCCCAAAGAATTCGCCGAAGCCATGAAAGCCCGCAACGACGGCTTTGCCGCCTGGTACTTCCGCGAAGTAGGCTTCTCAATGGCTCGAAAGAATCCCAAAGCGTCTGATTCCGACGATTCCAAGGTCATTCTGGCTTTCTTCAAGAAAAACAGGAAAAAAGCCCTCAAAGATGCCTTGGCTGACCAGTTCGCCACCATGGACAGCGAACAAGCCATGAAAGGAAACTCTGACGGAACCTCTATTATTACGGACAGAAACAACAGAGTTCTCGAAAAGCTGCAGGATATCCTCAAGGAAGGTTCCAAAAAGAAGATCGCCATTTTCTATGGCGCAGCTCACTTGCCGGAATTCTCGGAAAAACTCCAAAGCGATTTCAATTTGAAGCCGCAGGACGATCAAACCCTCTGGCTGGAAGCCTGGAAATTCTAATTTCAGAATTACCAAACGCAGCAAATCATTTCAAAGCCGACGAATCGTTACGGATTCGTTGGCTTTTTTAGTTCTTTCCAGTACGTTTTGTACTCCGTTTTATACTTGGGAATTGTACTGCCAAGCAGTTCCGTAAAAGAAGGGAAAATCCCCTGCTCTTTTTCCAGCTCGTCGGCTTTTTTGCAAAGAACCAGGTAGTTGCCCAAAATTTTCTGTCGGGAAGGGTCGTTAATCATAAAATTCATCCACGACCACGAATTCCGATAATGAACTTCCAAAAAATCGCCCATCTTTTTGATGTTTTCCAGCCTTTTGATATCTGGAACAGGCGTAAAGAGGTTGTATGAGACGTTTCTTTTAATTACAGAAAAATACGGCTCTTTATAGACTCGCTGTCCTTTGGGAGCTTCAAAGTATTCAGCCAGTCCTTCGTCGACCCAAATTGGCAGGCGGCCGATTTTGGAATGTAACAGAGCGTGCGTACATTCGTGACGCAAATCCTCGGCAAAATCGCTGTGCAAGAACGTAAAAACTTTGCCTGGCTTGTCTTTTTCCATCGCAAACAGAGCGCGGCGCATCGGCGCGCCGGGATACTCTTTTTGAATATACGTCGTATAGGATTTAACGTCCTCGAAAATATAGAGTTTAATCTTTTCCCGACACGGCGGCAGAGAGAACATGACGCTCAGCTCCCTGTCCAGATCGGCGATTTGTTCCAACGTCTTTTGTACTCGTTTAATATCGACGTTAAGATAGATCTCAAACGGACCGTAGGCGTATTCGCTTTTCCATTCATCCGCTGACGCTCTGCCCTGCAGGAAAAGCAGAGCAATAAACGCCGCCGTCAAAAAAGAAAGACGGTTCTGCAAAAGGCGTAAACCGAAATTCTCGCTTGTCGTCTTGTGCATACCGTCTTTCTTATCTTTTAACTCCATTTATTTAATAACTTTGACGTCTTATTTAATAACTTTGACGTCTGGACGAGCCTGGATGAAGTCGCCAATAGCCTGTTCCGTCAAGGACGGGCACAGATAAATATTGAGCTCCTTGAGCGACTTGCAGCCCTTGAGGCTTTCCAACGCCTTGTCGGACAGCAGCGGTTCGCCGTCGTCGCCAGTCGCCTTGCCGTTTTCCGACAGGTTGAGCGACGCCAGCGATTGAGACTTCGCCAGTTCAGCAATGCCTGCGTCCGTAATCTTGGCGCAGTTCTTAATATTGAGCGTTGTCAGTTTGGGCATCGTTCCGAACAGCGTCAGAGCTTCGTCGCCGAGCTGAGTGTTCCACAGATCGAGGGTTTTGACGTTGACCAGTCCTTTGAAGAACTCCATATCGACGTCGCGAACGATGCTTTCCGCGAAGAAGAGTTCTTCCAGCTGCGGCATTTCCGCCAGGAAGTCCAAATCGCAGGTCATTTCACGGAGCGTGAGCTTCTTCAGATTTTTCAGTTCTTTAATGGGCGAAACGTCCATCATGTCCGTTCGCATAATAACCAATTCTTTCAGATTGGTGAAATTCGGCAGAATTTCCAACGCAGAATCGGTAATCGCAAGGTCTTCCAGAGACAGGCTTTTCAAATTGACGAGCGTCTTGAGTTCCTGGAAAGAATAGTCCATGATTTCGCGGGCGTTACGCAGTTTCAGGCTTTCCAGAGTCGTCATTTCAGCCAACGCCTGGCAGGCGGAACCGGTCAGTCGCAAACCGCGAAGGTCGAGAGCGCGAAGTTTCATACCCTTCAGAGCAATAACGCCTTCATCGCCAATTTTCGTGTACAGCAGCGCGAGGTTGTCGAGTTTCGGAGCCTTGGCGACGTATTCCATACCGGCGTCTGTCATATTAGCGCAGCCGCGAAGGTTAAGAACCTTCAATTCCGGGAAATCCGGGACGGACTTCAGACCTTCGTCCGTAATGCCGCAGTTGAGCATAAGCAGCTGCTGCAGCTTTGGCATCTTGGCAAGCAGCGCGAAATTTTCATCGTTCACGCTGGGGCTGGAAATCGACAGCTTGACGACGTCGGACAGCTGAGCGATGAGTTCAACGTCAGCCGGTTCAAACGACTTGTTCATGACGTCGACTTCAACGATCGCGCCGTCTTTTTCAACGTAGGTTCCCTGAATTTCTTTAATGCGCGTAATCGCTTTCTCTTTCAGTTCCGGGGAAATGGTAGAGGCGTCTTTTGCCTCGGCTTTATCGTGATCGTGGTCGCACTTCGCATCGTGTTCATGATCGCATTTTGCATCGTGATCGTGACCGCAGCATTTTGCTGTTTTATCTTTAGAGGCGCCATCGCATTTTTCCGGTAAAGACGGCTGGCAGCCAATACAAATCGCCATGACGCAAACCATGGCGGCAATAAGAACTTTTCGCATAACAAACAACTCCTTGTTAGAGGTTCAGGAAGGATTCAAATATTAGCGGAGCTGCGCCCCGCTCTAACGTTTTATATCCCTTATTATATATAGGAATAATCTTTTTTCAATGGGGGAGGAGAAATAGTTAGGATAGGAGTGAGGAGTGAGGAGTTGGCGCAAGCGTTTCCTCCTACTGCCTACTGCCTACTGCCTACTGCC
>JAZRTH010000932.1:0-1187 GCA_045651945.1 Thermoguttaceae bacterium | reverse complement strand
TTGAAAAAACTTCTACAATAGGGAGCCAGCTTGCTGGCGACCGAAAGTTTTTTCAAGTTAGCGAGACGCCAAAGAAGTCTCACGCAAAGTTCGCGAAGTCCGCAAAGTAATTTAGGCGAGCCGGGAACGTTAGTTCCCGGGCTAGACCGCATAAGCGGTTTAAACTACAAACCCCATCAATCCAACTCCCCATCGTCTCCAGACGGTCGGCGGGGATAGTACTGTCCTGACGAACCGGGGCGACGCATTCCCTGACCTTGCGGACGCATTCCCTGTCCTTGCGGACGCATATTGGGATTATACATACCCGGGCGTCGTTCTCCCTGCTGTCCCTGCGGACGCATAGCGGGATTATACTGTCCCGGACGTCGTTCTCCCTGCTGTCCCTGCGGTCGGAAGCCCTGTCCCTGCGGACGCATGTTGGGATTGTACTGACCGGGTCGTCGTTCTCCCTGCTGTCCTTGCGGTCGCATGCCGGGGGTGAATCTGCGTTCGGGCGCAGGATCTGGTTTGAGGTTCGATTTCAAATAGAACGAACTCAGCGGGGCGTATCCCAGTTTCTCTGTCAGCTTGTCCCAGTTAGCGGGGAGTTCAATTTTGATTGTCGCGAACCCGCCGCCGGGAACGCACATGGTTTTGTTTCGGTTGGCGTCGCCGGTAATCAAGATGGCGGTTTTTCCTTTGACCATAACGGGAACCGTCTCGACGGTTTCCAATCCTGACCAGCCCAGCCACGGAGGGGTGGACGTTTCGGACGAGCCTTCATTCTGACTGATTTTCTGAGCGTGACGTTTAACGGTATACGTGTTCGGATCAAAGGCGCTGCCGGGATTGCCCCAGTAATTGGCGTACGCTCTTTCTTCCAGAGGTCGGCGGGCGGTTTCAATCAGAGCGTCTTCGAGAACGTCTTTGCTCTTGAATTGCGCCGCCAGGTCGCGAGCGACGTATCCTGTAACAAGCATCGTTCGATAGACAAACGGCGTTCCGCTTCCAACGGCAAACTGTTCTTTTTCGACCGCGTCCCACGCCATCATTTCCATAATCTTTTGAGCGTCGCTGGTTGCTGGAGCGAGGTTGTTTCCCCAGCACAGGGAAGACGCCGCCGTCAATGCGCTGTCGTTGAGATTCAAGCCCTGCTGCATGTGGTACGGCTTCCAGCCAAGATCCAACGCCGCCTTTTCGTCTTC
>JAZRTH010000931.1:0-2062 GCA_045651945.1 Thermoguttaceae bacterium | reverse complement strand
GAATTGAAGTCCGCGCCAAACTGCCCAAGGGAGTTGGAACGTGGCCTGCCATCTGGATGCTGGGAGAAAACATCCATCAAATCGGCTGGCCCGCCTGCGGCGAAATTGACATCATGGAATATGTCGGGTTCAATCCGACTCAGGTTCACGCCACCGTTCACGCCAAAGGAAACAAGGATTGGCACATTCAAAAAGGGAACAGCATTCGTCTGGAAGGCATTGAAGATCGCATGGCGGTCTACGCTGTCGAATGGACGAAAGACAAAATGGATTTCTTTGTCGACGACAAGAAATACTATACTATCGAACTGGACAAATTCGACTCGCTGGGGCGTCCGTTTGACCTGCCGCATTATCTGATTCTCAACCTGGCTATCGGCGGCGGATGGGGCGGTCAAAAGGGAATTGACGATTCCATTTTCCCGGTTAAATATGAATTCGACTACGTTCGCGTCTATCAGGCGCAGGACGACAAGACCGCTAAAGTCAAAGAAAAGTCTCTTTTTGACGGGACGCTGAAAAACTGGACGAAGGTGACGAAATACGATTTCGACTCCGCTCCCGATCCAAAGGTTGTCAACGGGGCGATTCAGCTGCCGGCAGGGAATCCCGGCTCTGGAATCAAATACAACGGGCTCGTTCCCAGAATCAACTATGAGCTGACCTATCAGGCGCGCCGCGTTGAAGGAAACGACTTTTTCGGCTTGGCGGTGATGCCGTACAAAGACAAATGCTTCGGATTCGTTCTCGGCGGCTGGGGCGGATCTCTGTGCGGATTCTCCTGTCTGGACGGCTTCTCTGCCGACGAAAACAGCTCGACGTTTACCTACGATTTCAAGAATAACGTCTGGTACGACGTTAAACTGAGAATTACCGAGAAAGAGCTGGTCGTTTACATCAACGGCGAGAAACTGTCAACCGTCGACATGGAAGACAGAACCGTCAGTAACCGCATGGAAGTCGAACCGGTCGAACCGTTCGGATTCGCCACCTGGTACACAACGGGCGAAATCCGCAACATCGTTATTCGCAAAGTTGAAAAATAAAGATATCGTGTTGTTTAGCGTTATCCTGGAATAAAACGAAAGCGGCGTATACGCGCCGCTTTTTTATTTCAATCGCGAGTTGAAAACAAAACGTTTTCAGCCTTTTCCGCTCAGTTCGCTGACCAGTTTGGCGAGCGATTCCGGAGAGTCGCTTTCGATAATAGCGTCAATCCGGCTGGCGGGAACGTGAGCGTTAGCCATCGCGGCGCGAGCGCGTTCCCACAGCTTTTGACGTTTCTTCCCCTCCGACAGGTACAAGTCAGCAACCAGTTCGCTGAGCTTTTGAAGCGAAATGGCGTCGAGGTTTTCGTAATAACGATGAATGACTTTCTGTTGATAGGCGGAATACTCAGGCATGGAAAATTCGTTTTCTCTTAAACGCCGCGCTTCAGAGAACTCATTGCTTCCGAAGCGTTAATAACAACTGTAATTATCACATCTGCCACAGATAATACGCTTTGGGCGACGCGGCTTTATTAATAACTTCTTTGACTTCCTCGACAACGTTAGGTTTGTCGCTTTTCTGGATTGAAAACAGCATGTCTTTGAAAGACGCGTCTTTAGTGTATTTTACAACCTGAGCGGATTTGGGGCTGACTTTTGCCATCTTGCAGATCTGTTCGACGGCGTCGTCCAGGAATCCGATTTTATCTACCAATCCCAGCTCAAGCGCCTGGTTGGCGGAATAGACCTGACCCGTTGCCAAATCGTCCAACTCTTTTGGATTTTCAGCGTATCGGGGACGCCCCTGTTTAACAATATCCTTAAACCGGTTAAAAGAATCATCGACCAAATCCTGGAAAATCTTTCGCTGTTCTTCATTCAACGGAAGAAGCGGAGATCCCATCGCCTTGTTGCGACCGCTGGTAATCGGATCTTCAAAAACGCCCAGCTTTTTATTGAACAGTTCCGTTGCGTCGTATCGGGACATGATAACTCCAATTGACCCCGTCCAGCCGGTTGGTTCTATGAAAATGGAATCTTTTTCGTCGCCGACGCACATGGAAACATAATAC
>JAZRTH010000930.1:0-6748 GCA_045651945.1 Thermoguttaceae bacterium | reverse complement strand
ATCGTCGACCTGATTTACGAAGGCGGCATCCAGAAGATGAACGCCGTCATTTCCAACACGGCGGAATGGGGCGAATACAGCAACGGTCCGTTCATTCTTCCGCACGAACAGATGAAGGCGTTGATGAGAGAATCTCTGCGCCGCGTCGAGTCCGGCGAATTCGCGAAGAAGTGGCTGGCGGAAGCCGCCGCTGGCGCGCCCAACCTCAACGCCAAACGCGCCGCCCTGGCAGAACACCCGGCGGAAATCACCGGTGCCCGCATTCGCTCGATGTTTGAAAAGAAATAGTCCAGTGATAACGAGCAGTCTGAGATTATTCATCCCTAAATAAAAGAAGACGATGAGCGGTTGATTCCGTTCATCGTCTTTGTTTTTGACGTGATGCGATTTTATCTTATCGTCAGAATTTGAATACTGACAAGCTTGGGTCAAAGATAGCGTCTGTCAGATCCTTAAACTGTTCCTGCGTCTGTTTGTCCATTTGGATTGTTCGAGATTTAGGAAATCCAAGCGCGTTTTTCAGTTCCTGAATTTGGGCGGCGCGAACGTCGTCTGGAGCGGATTTGTCAAACTTGAACGAATCGCCCAGCTTTGCTTTGAGACGTTCTTGAGCTATTGCATAAAACGGCAGATTGTCCGATTCCAATAGCGGAATATATGCGTAAAGCGAATTTGCAAAAAGAATGGACATGTCATCGACGGAATCCGTTTCGGCAACGTATGATTCCTGTTCAAGAAAACGAACGAGTCGAACTTGCGCTTCCGGTTCCAACTGGCTTAAGTTCAGATTTTGAACGAACGCGTGGAAATTGAGCCCCTCATTTTGAATTCTATCCATGGCGGCGACTCGTTTCATATAGACGTCGCTGGACAAATCGTCTATGAGTTGTTTGTATTCATTTTGAATATCAGGGTTAATCGGAACGCTTTTAGAAATGGCGTTATAAACTCGAAAGACCGTATTCTGTTCACTGGTAAAAATTGCGGGATTGAAGTACTTCATCAGTTCAAACAAATCTTTTTTGCAGTTTTCAGGAATGATGATAAACAGTTCCCAAAAATTTCGAACCTTATATTCCAGCAGCGTGGATTCGTCGGTTTGAACCAGCAATTGGACAATTCCCGATTTGTCCTGAAGAAGAACGATAATTGGAAAAATCTGCTCAGCCTTTTTGGCTTCTTCTTTATTCTGCTCGTCTTTCTTTTCTTCCTCTTTTTTTGATTCCTCAGCAACGGTTTTTACTGGAACGGGAGTTGTCGAGGAAACTTTAAGAGCGCCGGAAATACGAATTGTCGGGTTGCTTTTGCTGGAATTGTCTTTAGCGTTTGTGCGAATAAGACACAATGCGTAATTATAACCGTTAACCCTCATAGCAAGACTGATGTCTGGATATTTTGTGATATAGTCAAGCTTGGCAAGTCTGTCGCCCAAAGGTTCGATGGATATAATCCTTGTTGTGCTTCCTAACGATTGCGTCGAACGATATGAACTGGAAGACATTGACATAAACTTAAGATGCCCATTGATAATCTGCGACTTTCCATACGAGGACGGAATCTGGGCGTTGACAGCCGTTGCGCTGACGAGAATAACGCACAGCGCCAAGCTGCAAATCATGCTGATTCTGTACGCTGACGATGCGATGTAACGAAGTAAGGCGATGTTGTTTTTCATTTTCTTTGAGCGTTTTTACGCTTGAACTTATTGAATATGCGTAACTTTATACGGAACTTTCCCTTTATTATCAGGCAAAACGAAATATATTTCAACCCCCTGATTATTTGTACAGTATTCTTGAGCCGCGCTCGGACCGAGAATGTAAAATGCGGTTGCGAGGGCGTCGGCTTTGGAGGCGGCGAAATAATCGTATGCGGAATCCGGGTTATGAACTGGAATGTCAACCGTTGCGGAATATACAACCGGCGAGTTGGGCATGGTGGACGCCGGGTATCCGGTTCGCGGGTCGATAATGTGTCCGTAACGCTTTCCGCCAGCGCGGAAGAACTGCGTTTGCGATCCGCTGGTCGCCAGCGTCTGGTTATGGAGTCGAATCGTTTCCAGACGCGTCGATTCTCGGTTTTTCGGTTCTGTTTGCCGGAGCGGATTGTGCAGCCCGACTTCCCAGCCGACGCTATCGGTTCGGTTTCCCATCGCGACGACGCTGCTGGCGCCGCCGTGAAAAAGGAAATCTGTAACGCCGCAGTCGAAGAGGAATCGCCCTGCTCTGTCCAAAGCGTAACCCTTTCCGATAGCGCCGAGATTAATGAGCGTTCGTTCGTCCGTTCGAGCAACGCCCTTGACGTCGTCCATGAACGTCAATTTCCCTTCGCCCCGCGTTTCCAGAGCCGTCTGGATATCTTCGGGAGCGGGGACCTGCCCTGCTCTCCGGGAGAACCCCCAGATATCCCACAGACGCCCAGCGGTTATGTCGAACGCGCCATGGGTTTGTTCGTAAAGCGTCTGACAGAGTCGAAACAGATCGTAAATCGGGTCGTCCGGGAAAACCGGAATTCCCGCCGCCGTCCGATTGAGTTCTCCAACGACGCTGTCCGGAATGAAAAAGCTCAATTCCCGTTCCAGACGCGAAACGACGTCCAGAGCGTCCAGAGCCGCGGACTTGTCGTTGGCGTATTCGCCCATATTGAGCTGCAGGACAAAATCCGTCGCCATCGCCTGCCGGACGAATTCCAAATACGGACTGGCAAGCGACTTCTCAAAGGAAATCGAGGCGTTCTGTAGACGATTATTATTCATATTAATCATATTATACAATCTTTTCCCCGTTTTGAAAAGAGGACGCTACGAGATAAAATGAAAAAACGTGGAATTGTTTTTTTGTCGCTTATCCGACCGGGAACGTCGTTTCCTGTTTTTAAATTGTACTTTTTAGGATTAAAGTTATAACTTTTGACTTTTTTGTTCTTTTGCGGGACTAAACAGAGATTTTTTCTTGACAATGCAGCGTCTTTGGATTATATTGTCAAATAGAATAATCAATTTATCAAATTGTAGTTTTAGCAAAGTTACAATATGAAGAGAACGTCTGGTTTTACCCTTGTTGAACTGCTGGTCGTAATCGCGATTATCGGCGTGTTGGTTGGGATGCTTTTGCCGGCGGTGCAGTCTGCTCGCGAAGCGGCGCGAAGAATGAAGTGCGCCAACAACATTAAACAAATCGGCATCGCGTTGATGAGCTTTGAAACCCAAAATAAAGCCCTGCCGATGGGAACGCCGTTTACCAATACCTCGCCGTATAATCGTTTGGGGCTGACGTGGTTTGGAGCTATCCTGCCGTTTATGGAACAGATGGCTCTCTACGATATCTACGACGAAAATGAGTATCTCAATTCAGCCAAGAACGAAAAATTTGTTCAGACGGTTATTCCGACGATGATCTGTCCCAGCGACGCGGAGACGGAAAATCCGATTGTGGAAAACCGTTATAACGCCTCGTCGACCAACCCGGTAAAGAGTTTCGGTCTTTGGTATCCCGCTTCCATCGGACCGACAGAAATGGACTCCGCGCCGTTTTGTTCGCTGCCCAACCCATCGTACTGCAATCAGGGAAAAAATTTCGGTTCCTTGAATCCGGAGGACAACTCGGTCGGCGCGTTTGGCAGATACCCGCGCGGCAGAAAGCTGAGCGAGTTCACCGACGGGCTGTCGAACACGCTCATGGCAGGCGAAACAATTCCCGCCCACTGCAACTATTCCTGCGCTCACTGCATCAACTTCCCCCTGACCGGGACAAGCATTCCCATCAATACGTTTGAACGGCTTTCGCAGAGTTCCAATAACGCCTATTATCGCACCTGCGGAATTAAAAGCTGTCACATTTCCGGCGTCAACGCAATTATGGGCGATGGCTCCGTTCATTTTATTGACGAATCCATTGACTACGAAACGTATAACTATCTCGGCTCTCGCAACGACGGACAAACCCTTGCTGAAGACTGGGAATAATCGCGCGGACGACGCCAAAACAAAAATCATGAAATACAACTGCTTTACTTTGATTGTTTTACTGACTGTAACAGCAACTCTTTCCGGCTGTTCAGACGGCAAACCGAAAAGAACGCCCGTTTCAGGACGCATTATTTTTGAAGAACTTGAACAGCCCGCGGAAGGCGTTATCTACTTTGCGCCGGTTTCCGGAGATCTGAAACGTCCGGGCTTTGGCAAGTTTGATTCCTCTGGAAATTACAGCGTTACCTCGTTCGGGAGAGAAAAACAGGACGGACTCCTGCCGGGAACGTACAAGGTTTATGTAGAAGCGTTCAAGTCCCTTCCAACGCCGGAAAATCCCAATCCGCCGTCGTACGTCCCGTCAACGTATCAATCGGCGGACAAGACGCCTTTAGAATTGGTCGTTCCTCCTGGCGGCAAAAAGATTACTCAGGATTTTACGATTACTAAAGAATGAGCCGCTAGCTATTAGCTTCTAGCTATTAGCTTGTGCATTCGCTGTTCAAAGCTGACAGTTTTAAAGCCTGAACCTAATATTAAAAGCTAGTAGCTAGATGCTAGCAGCTAGAAGCTGAATCTGTCTGAAAACTACGGATTCGCAATTACTATCGCTGCCCGTAGTACGCATTGGGACCGTGTTTTCTGTTGTAATGCTTTTGCAAGACCCACGGTTCCAGATCGGGCGATTCCGGATTAATCGCCAGCGTATCGCGCGCCATGACGGCAACCGCTTCCAACGCAACCGCGTTTTTGACGGCTTCATGCCCATCAGCGCCCCAGGTAAACGGGCCGTGACCAGCCGCCAAAACGGCGGGAATTTCAATGGGATTGAGTTTGCCCTGCTTGAATCGCTCGATAATAACTCTGCCGGTGTTGACCTCGTACCCGGCGTTGATTTCTTCTTCCGTTAACGGACGCGTGAGCGGAACGGAACCGTAGAAATGGTCGGCGTGGGTCGTTCCGAAACAGGGAATCTCCCGCCGCGCCTGCGCCCAGGCAACAGCGCACGAACTGTGCGTATGAACGATGCCTCGTAACAGTTTGGCGTTGTTTTCTTTCGAGTACTGCAAGAAGAATCGATACAACTCCACGTACGTTGGCGTATCGGACGACGGACGATTGGAGCCTTCTATAACGGCGCCGTTCAAATCGACAACGACCATGTCAGCGGGCGTCATGGTTTCATACGGAACGCCGCTGGGCTTGATGACAAACGCGTCGCCGGCTTCTGTAAGCTGACCTACGTTGCCCCATGTCAGCGTTACAAGCCCATACTTGACCAGATTGAGGTTTTCCTGACAAACGATTTCTTTTAATTCCCGAATATTCATGGCGATTTTTTCCCAATTGTAATTGTATGATCGTACAGTTTTCCGCCGCGGAAAAAGACGATGGGAACCGTCTTGCCAGGCCGGGTAATTCTGACAAGATAAATCAGATGATCTTTGTCTTCAACAACAGTTCCATTGAAAAACAAAATGACGTCTCCGTATTGCAGCCCCGCTTTTGCCGCAGGAGACGGCTGTGACAGAGCCAGAATTCTCGCTCCAATTCTGGGCGGATAAATGGGCGTTTGACGACTGGTAAACAAGGCGGAAAAAACGCCCAGCTTTACCGCGTCTGTAGTTGAATAATTGTTGTCAAAAGACGCGCCCAGCCAGCCGCGTTCAACTTTCCCGGACAGAACAAGCTGATCAATTACGGAGTCTGCCAGTTTTGAAGGGATGGCAAACGAGACGCCCTCCCCGTAACCGGTGTTGCTGGCGATAGCGGCGTTGATTCCTATCGCCTCGCCGCGAAGATTGATTAACGGGCCGCCGCTGTTGCCGGGATTGATCGAGGCGTCTGTCTGAATATAGTCCTGAATCTCGCTGGAGGTTTTGCCAACCTGTAAATTCCGGCGTCCTCTTGCGCTGACGATTCCGCTGGAAAAGGAATTCCGCAATCCAAACGGGCTTCCGGCGGAAATTACAACGTCTCCCGCCTGAACCGCGTCGCTGTCGCCGAAATCCAACGCAAGGTATTTCCCTTTGATTTCCAAAAGAGCAATGTCTGTTGCCGGATCAGAAAGAATTATTACGGGATGAATCATCCGTCCATCCGCCAAATATATATTGACGTTTTGCGGCGTATTGATATTCTCTTCCGCATGGATTACATGACCATTTGTTATAACGTATTGCTTGTTGATCCGTTCGATAATAAATCCGGCGCCAGACTCATTATGGAGTTCTTTAACAGTGCGAATCGCCGATCCGTTTGGCTTGTGTATGGACGTTGTCTCAATGTGTACAATCGATGGGCGGGCAAGCTGAATGGAAAGACGCAGCGCTTCCTGAACGCTCATCGAGTCTGCAGCTCCAACTGAACGCAAGCGATTGGAAATGTTTTTTCGTCCGGATTCTGTATATTCCTCCGGCAAAACAAAAATGGGATGCGGTTTGGGAGAAACCTTTGACGAATCTTTGTCCGAGCTTTGAGGCGATTCGTCTTGAGCGTAAAGGAATATTCCCTCCTTATGCCCTGTTCCGAAAAAGAACAGGACCGTTAGAAGAATCAAAAGCCATTGTTTATACTGAAAGATCATCCAAAATCTGTCAATCAGGGAAAAACGATTTACGGAATCAATCGTAACCGTAATAAGAGTAATTGTCGTAATCGCCGTCTTCCTCCAGTTCTTCCTGGCATTTTAAGCACAACTCCGCGTCAGGAATTGCCTCAAGACGCTCTATAGCAATCGGCATGCCGCATTCTTCGCAAAGACCGTATTCGCCGGTTTCC
>JAZRTH010000929.1:0-3094 GCA_045651945.1 Thermoguttaceae bacterium | reverse complement strand
CAACCGCGCGGCGTCGTCAAAATGCGGAACGGCGGACTGTCTGGAGGCGTTGGGCGTCAATATCGAGCTGACTCCGGAACAGGCGCAGGCGGCGCTGGAACAGACGGGATTCTGCTTCTTTTTCGCTCAGAAGTATCACCCGTCGATGAAATACGTCGGCGCGATTCGCAAAGAACTGGGCTTTAGAACCGTGTTCAACATCCTTGGTCCGCTGACCAATCCCGCTCACCCAAAACGACAGCTGCTGGGCGTGTACGATGAATCGCTGGTGGAACTGCTGGCGCACGTTCTGCAAGACCTCGGCGTCGAACGCGGCATGGTTGTCTACGGACAAAACCGCATGGACGAAATTTCCCTTTGCGCGCCAACGACTGTCGTTGAATTCGATTCGTCCATGGTGACGCGATACGAAATCGCGCCGGAACAGTTTGGGCTGTCACGCTGTCTTCCGATTGACTTACAGGGCGGGTCGCCGGAAGAAAACGCTCAAACCGTTCGGGATATTCTCTCCGGACGTTTGCGCGGCGCCAAGCGCGACGCAGCGGCTCTCAACGCGGCGGCGGGGCTGTATATCGCCGGCAAGGCTGGCTCGTTACAAGACAGCTTGACGTTAGCGAATCAGATTATCGATTCCGGTCAGGCGGAAGCGACGCTAAACAAATTAACGCAAAATCGAGGGTAAAACCATGAACATTTTAGAACAACTGGCTCAATCGGCTCGGCAGCGGGTGGAACAGTACAAGGCGAAGGTTTCCCTTGAAACAATTCGCGCTCAGGCGGAATCGCTTTCCAAAGGCGAGTTTCGCTTTGAGCAGGCGTTGAGCAAGCCGGGGGTGTCGTTTATTTGCGAATGTAAAAAGGCGTCGCCGTCCAAGGGCGTTATTGCGGAATCGTTCCCGTACGTGGAAATTGCGATGGAGTACGAAGACGCCGGCGCGGACTGCATTTCCGTTTTAACGGAGCCGACCCGGTTTCTCGGTCAGGACGAGTTCCTCGAGGACATCGTCAATTCGGTTACAATCCCCTGTCTGCGGAAAGATTTCACCGTGGACGAGTACATGATTTATCAGGCGAAAACGCTCGGCGCGGAAGCGGTTCTGCTCATCTGCGCTCTGCTGGACGAATCGACGCTGCGCCGTTACAGGGAACTTTGCGATTCTCTGGGTCTTTCCGCTTTGGTAGAAGCGCACGACGAGCGGGAGATCGAATCCGCGCTCAACGCCGGCGCCAGGATCGTGGGCGTCAATAACCGGAACCTGAAAGACTTCACCGTTGACGTTGACAACTCCCGCCGCGTTCGGACGCTTGTTCCCGACGACGTTTTGTTCGTTTCGGAAAGCGGAATTAAAACGCCGGAAGACGTCAAGGCGCTGGCGGACGCCGGCGCAGACGCTGTGTTAATCGGGGAAACGCTCATGCGCTCTCCCGACAAGAAAGCCGCCCTTGCTGAACTGAAAGGACTCCTGTGACAAAGATCAAACTTTGCGGAATGACTCGTCTGTGCGACGTCGACGCGGTCAACGAACTGCGCCCTGAATACGTCGGGTTCGTTTTCGCCCCGGGCAGCAAACGGCGCGTTACGCCTGACCAGGCGGCGGAACTTAAAGCGCGGTTAATTGACGGCGTTACATCCGTTGGCGTGTTTGTCAACGAGTCGATTGAAAACGTCTGCCGGCTAGTCGACGATGGCGTTATCGACGTCGTTCAGCTCCACGGCTCGGAAGACGAGGCGTATATATCCCGCCTTCGAGAACGGTTTCACGGCGTCGTCATTCAGGCGTTTAAAATCCGATCGGAAGAGGACGTCCTCAAGGCGAACCGTTCCTCCGCCGACTTTATTCTGCTGGATTCCGGCGCAGGCACCGGAAAAGCCTTTGACCGCGATTTGATCTCCAGCGTCAATCGAGACTTTTTCCTCGCCGGGGGACTGTCGGCGCAAGACGTTCAGTCCGCAATTCGCCGCTGGCGTCCCTACGCTGTCGACGTCAGCTCCGCCATCGAAACCGACGGCGTAAAAGACAGAGACAAAATGACGGCGTTTGTCGAGGCGGTTAGAAGGCAGTAGGCAATAGTAAGTGGTAAGTAGTTAGTGGTAAGTGGTAAGTAAGATGAACGCTTGCGTCCTAACCACTAACCACTAAAAACTAACCACTCGCAACTAAAAATCGTAATTCAATTTTATAACATTGTAATACTATCATGACAAATCCAAACGGACGATTCGGAATATTCGGCGGTCAGTACATGCCGGAAACGCTTATGAACGCTGTTATCGAACTGGAACAGGCGTATAACCGTTACAAAAACGACGACCAGTTCAATGCGGAACTGACGCAGCTGTTTAACGACTACGCAGGGCGTCCTTCCCGGCTGTACTTCGCGGAAAAGCTGACGCGCAAGCTCGGCGGGGCGAAGATTTACCTCAAGCGGGAAGACCTCAACCATACCGGCTCGCACAAAATCAACAACGTACTCGGACAGGCTCTGCTGGCAAAGAAGATGGGTAAAACCCGCCTCATTGCAGAAACCGGCGCGGGTCAGCACGGCGTCGCTACCGCTACTGCCGCAGCTTTGCTGGATATGGAATGCGTCGTCTTTATGGGCGAAGAGGACACGAAACGTCAGGCGCTTAACGTCTATCGAATGGAACTGCTTGGCTCGAAAGTCGTTCCGGTCATGACGGGAACGCGAACGCTCAAAGACGCCGTTTCCGAAGCCATGAGAGAATGGACGTCGCGAATCGTTGACACGCATTACTGCCTCGGGTCTGTAATGGGACCGCACCCGTTCCCGACAATCGTCCGGGACTTTCAGGCGGTGATTTCCCGGGAAATCAAACAGCAGCTTGCGGAGCTGGAAGGACGTCTGCCAGACGCCGTTGTCGCCTGCGTCGGCGGCGGGTCGAACGCGATTGGCTCGTTCTATCATTTTATCAACGAACCGACGGTTGAACTTATCGGCTGCGAAGCCGCTGGGCGGGGAATCGACACCAAAGAAACCGCCGCGACTGTCAACACCGGGCGGGTGGGCATCTTTCACGGAATGAAATCCCTGTTCTGTCAGGACGAGTACGGGCAGATCGCTCCCGTTTACT
>JAZRTH010000928.1:0-9275 GCA_045651945.1 Thermoguttaceae bacterium | reverse complement strand
CTTTAGTATCACGGCGAGAACAAAGAAAAAAGTTTCTACGCTGAAAACGCTAGAACAGTTTAAAACAAAAACGCGAGCTGTCGCTCGCATAAAAAAGCGAGAGTTTCGCTAACGCTCCACTCTCGCACTCCGATAGAATTTTATCTCTTTCATTCTCATTCGTCGTTAATTCCAAACTGAAGCAGTCGGGCGGAGTTCGCAATTACGAACAGTTCTCCAACGTTGTGAAGAATCGCGCCCATCAGGGCGTTAATGTATCCCATAGACGCCAGCGTAACAAAGAGAATCGAAATGCCGGCTCCCAACAGGATATTGACGTGAATCGTCCATTGAGTTCGTCTTGCCAAATCGACGGTTTGCGGCAGACGGCGCAAGTCGTTTGTCAGCAGAGCGACGTCCGCGCTTTGCAGAGCGATGTCCGACGCGACAGCGCCCAGGGCAACGCCTACGTTTCCAGACGCCAAAGCGGGAGCATCGTTGACGCCGTCGCCGACCATCATGACGATTCGACCTTTGGCTTTTTCAGACGCGACCACTTCCAGCTTCTGTTCAGGCAAAACTTCGGCGATAATTTTGTCCATGCCCAAATCGCCTCCGATTTGAGCTGCAACCTGACGTCGGTCGCCGGTAAGCATGATTTCCCGGTCAACGCCCAATTTTCTCAATTCCGCCAACGCCTGGCGCGCTTCCGGACGCGGGCGGTCTGCCAGCATAAAGCAGCACAGCGCTTCAACCAGCGTTTGCGTTTCGTTGATTTGAACTTTTCTGCCCAGCCAAACCAGAGAACCGAGGAAATCCGGAACGGGCGGCAGCTGGAATCCTTCGTCGCGAAGCCATTCGTAACGACCCAGATACCACGTTTCGGTTGACTCTTCCAGCAAAACGCCTTTGCCGGAGATTTCGCTCAAGCGTCCGGACTCAATTTTGACTTTCATACCCTTTGCGTCTGCAGCGGCAACAATGGCGCGGGACGCAGGATGGCGGCTGGCGGACGCAAGCCGGAACCCTTCAAAGAGCAGTTTATCGGCATCCCATTCTTTAGCGACGTCCTCGTTTGTCGGGCGGATTTCCGTCAGCTGAAGCGCGCCGATTGTAACAGTTCCGGTCTTATCGAGAATGCACGTGTCGACGTCCGCCATTTGTTCGAGAAATCGCGTATTTTTAATAAGAATTCCCAACCGGCTGGCGGCGGCAAGAGCGGCAACCATGGCTGTCGGACCGGCAAGAATTAACGCTCCCGGGCAGCCGACAACCAGAACCGCAACGGCTCTGCCGATGTCGCGATACAAAAACAGAACGATGCCCGCCACAGCGAGAATAACCGGGACGTAATAGACAGCGTACTTTTCGATTAATTTCATAATCGGCGTTTTGGACTGTTCCGCCCCGCGAAGCAGATCGACAACTCGACCCAACGCGGTCAAGTCGCCCGTCTTGGTAACTTTGATCTGCATAACGCCCGTCAGGTTGACTGTGCCGGCAAAGACGGAACTTCCTGCATTCATGTCAACCGGGACGGATTCGCCGGTAATCGAGGACTGATCAACTGTCGATTCCCCTTTGAGAACGTCGCCGTCGGCGGGAATGACGTCTCCAGGATGAACGACGCAAACGTCGCCGACTTTCAAATCGTTGGTCGGTATTTCCTTTTCCGTCCCATCTTCCTGAAGAATCGTCGCGGAACGGGAATGAAGCCGCCGCAAGCCTTCAATGGCAGACTGAGCGCCTAAAATCGAACGTTCTTCCAGAAAATGACTGAGATTCATAATAATCGGAATGAGCGTCGCAGTCAAAAAGTCATGGTTTGCCATGGCTGCCAGCGTCGCCAAAGCAACAAGCTGTTCCGTCATAACGGTGTTGGTTGCGCTTCGGCTGAAAAGCCCCTTGGCGGCAATAAAGAAAATCGGGATCGAAACAATCAGCGACGCCAGCATGATAACAAAGTCGGCGACGTCGCGCATGCCGGCGGAGCCGTAATATTTCTGCCACAGACCGACGCACAGCAGCCCGCCAGCCAGCATGGCGGATCCAAGCTGAACGACAATCTTCGCCCGTTCCTGAACGGTCAGCGGAGCCTCTAATTCTCGAATACGCTTCGATAACGGATTATTAAAAGCGCCGGTTTCCTGTACTGGTGTTACAGTTGACATATTCAAATTCCTGTAATATTGTGATAAACTATTGTTGTTTGAGTTAGGAATTAGGAGTGAGGAGTGAGGAGTTGTTATAAATCGACTACTGACTGTTGTCTATTTTGTTCGCCTAACGGCGAATGCGTAATTCCGTTCGCTAACGCTCACTCCATTACCGCCTTCCAATGCTATTTTCTTCCCTCGTCCGGCAAAACGACTTTCGTTTCCGGGGGAAGGAATCGCAGCTGTCCGACGTTGTCAAACACTTCTTCCAGCGTTTCCAGATAAACTCTCTGACGAACAACGTCTTTGTTGTTTTGGTATTCCTGATAAACCGGTTCAAAGCGGTTGTACATGGCTTTTGTTTGAGCCAGCAGTTTTTCCTTGTACGCTTTGGCGTCCTGAATCATCGCGTTGCTGGCTTTTTCCGCGGCGGGAACAACCTGACTGGCGTACTTTTCCGCCTTGTAACGCTGTTCTTCAATTTGGGTTCTGGCGTTGCGAACGTTCTCAAACGCCTGATTGACGTGCCGCGGCGGATGAATTTCTCTGAATTCAACGGAAACGATTTCAACGCCCAGGTCAAGTTCATTGACGCGATTCATCGCCTCAAATCGAACCTGCTGTTCGAGGGCGGAATGGTCAACTTCGCACAGCGCTTCATCTTCGTGATCGTGTCCGTCGTGGTCGTGATCATGTCCGTGAGCGTGATGATGGTGTTTGTTACTGTGCTTGTTAATCGTGGTCGGTTTCGCCTGCTCGGTTTCCGCAGCTGCAGGTTCGTCTTCGCCCTGACGCTGTCGAAGCAGATCGTCAATCGTCCAGTTCGCCGCCGTTTGCGTAAACGCAGTCAGAACGATATCGTGTAAAAACGCTTCGGGATTGTCAACGCCCAGACGGAACGCGATCGGGTCTGAAACCTTGTACTTGACAACGATTTTGGTTTGAATGACGTTCATGTCGCCCGTCAGAGCGTAGCCTTCCAAAAGCGGGTCAATACTGTCCAGCGACCCCATGTTGTCGTCCAGCGGCTTGAAAATCTCGTTGATTTCCAGCTGTTCAATCTTCAGTTCGGGCGTCTGAATGACTTCGTCAATCGGGTACGGCAGAGCAAGCGCCAAGCCCGGTTTCATGATGCGCGCGTCGCCTTCGCCCTGCAGTTTGCCAAACCGCATGAGCATGCCGACGTTGCCCGGTTTCACCGACGTTATTCCCGAAAACCAGAACAGAATCACCAGCAATAAAACTAACCATCGGAATAGTTTCATACCGGCTTCCAGCCCGGCGTAAACGGCTTTGGATGTTTTCTTTTGAGCCATGATTGGGATATGATTAAATGTACTGTTACAATGTTGAAGGAAGCTGTTAGCCGTTAGCTTCTAGCTCCTAGCTTTTTTATCTTGACTTCCGGCTTTAATCGCTAACGATTTGAGCCGTGAATCGTCAAGCTAATAGCTAGCAGCTAAAAGCTAAAAGCTCACTACGGCGTTGGCGCAGACGGGGTCGGCGCGCTTGCCGGGGCTTCGCCTTTGTTGGGTTCTTCAAAGAGCATCTTGAAGAATTCGTTGTCGTTGCGAAGGACAATCGTCGCGTTGCCGTTGAGCGTGTTGCGAAGCGTCTGCATGGATCGCCAGAAGGAATAAAATTCCGGGGCGAAGCTGTTCGCCTTGGCATCGATTCGGGTCGCTTCCTGTTCCGCCTCGCCGATAATCTTGCCGGCTTCCATGCGTCCGGCGGTTTGAAGCTCTTCCGCCCTCAAGTCCGCGTCCTTTTTAATCTTGTCAGCGTCTTTGTCGCCTTTTGCTTTCAGTTCGCTTGCCAGCTTGACGCGTTCCGCCCGCATGGATTCCAAAATCGTTTTCATATTGGTTTCCGGAACGGACATTCTCTTGATGCCAACCTGCAACACGTCGATGCCGTAATCTTTGCGAATCGAATCTTTGATTTCTCGAAGAATGTTCTGCTCGATTTCCTCGGCGCAAATCTCCTTCTCGTTTGTCGAAACAAGAGACGAAAGCGAGTAATTCCCGACGAATCGGTTTTCACTGTCAACGACGACGCCTTCAAGAGCTTTTTCAGCAGAGCGAATTAACGCCTGTTCCGAGAACGTCTCGCCTCTGCCGAGCGATTCCAGATACAGCAGCGGATCCGCCACTTTCCAAACGACGTACGTCAGAAGCTGGATGCTGTACTGTTCTTTCGTCAGCGTTGACGCCTGCGGGGTGTTGAAAATGCGCTTTCTCATGTCGATGGAATGCGCCTTTTCGATGGGCCACGGGAGCTTCCAGTAAAGCCCCGCCTTTTCCACTGTGCGAACAGGACGATCAAATCGCGTTACGACCGTCTGCGTTCCTTCGTTGACCTGGAACGACATGCCGTACGCCAAAAGCAGAGCGACCAAAAAAACGCCAATGGCAATTCGTAAAATATAAGACCCCCACGGGGTAACGTTTGACGTTGTTAAAGTATTTTCTGTGGACATGGTTGGTAGTATGGGTTATGTTGAGTAATTGAGTTATTAGTGGAATGAGCTGTTAGCTGCTAGCCGCTAGCTGTTAGCTTGAGCGTTTGTAGTTCTTAACGTTAATAGTTAATGCTGGAAACTAAATTTACAAAGCTAGGAGCTAGGAGCTAGAAGCTAATAACTCCTAACTGTATTCCTATTCCGCCTGAATCAGTCCGGGCATGGCAGACGGCTTTTTCGCTTCCGGCTGCTGACTCATATCCCAGTACAAAGGCAGATTTTTGTCAATCAAAACAAGGCGTTTGTTCGCCAGCGACTGCTCAATCGTATTGAGCCAGTAGCGGTTCTTAAACGCCTGCGGAGATTCTTTATAGGCTTCTCCAACGGCGAGGAATTCTGACGAGCGTTCCTGAGCGGCGGAAATGCGTTTGTTCGCTTCAATTTTCGCCGAAACGACTTCTGCATAGGATTCCGTCTGCGCCTGAAGCAGTTTGACGTCGCGCTGTCCTTCTTCTTTAATCATGTTCGCCTTGACGTTGATTTTGGCGGAAATGACGCCCAGATAATCTTCGGCTACGTCTACCGGCGGATGAAGGTTAAGCAGACAGACGTCGATAATTTCAACGCCGAGGTCGTTTTTGTCACAGAACGAAGTCAAACGGTCTTTGATTCCCATGGCAAACGCGTTGCGGTCAATTTCAAGAACCTGCTTGATGGTTTTGGATCGGGTCATTTCCATCAACGCGCGATAGCCGTACGATTCAATGGCGTCTTTGGGGTTTTGGCACGAAAAGACGTATTTCATAAACCCTTCTTTGTCTTCTCGAATTTTATAGACGACCATCGCGTTAACGACAATCGTTTCGTGCCCGGCGCCCAAGAGGAGGTCAAATTCCTCGCCGTGCGTTTCTGTCCATAAATAGGCGTGCAGCTCGTCTCCAGCATGCTCGGCGTCTTCGTCGTGAGCAAACCCAATCGGAAGGCGAACCGCCTGTTTGACCGGATACGTTTTAATCTCTCCCAGCGGCCACGGCAGTTTGAAGTACAAGCCCGGCGTGAGCGGTTCTCCCGAAACGACGCCGCAATTGAGACGAACGCCCATTTCTCCCAAACGGACAACGCTCATCGACGTCAGCGCCCACGATAGCAAAACGACCATCAACAACGCTGGAACCGTCGCCCGGGCGACAAATCGAATCGCCCACGACGAACGGAATGAAATGCCGTATTTCTTTTCTAACGTATTGAACAAACCGGAAATCGGGTTGCCCAGGACAAATATCAAACTTCGAGACGTTAAATCAACCGGCGAAGTAAACTGCGTCGGATTCTTTGAACGGTTGAGCCAGCCCATAAGCAGTCGGGCAAACAGTTCAACTCCAACAATAATCGCCCAAATTATAAGAACCCGCGTAAACCACGCCTCTCCTGCGCCGATCCACGACTTGGCAATGTACATCGCGCCGATAACAAGGCAGAGAATCTGAAGCTCTCTCATCACGCCGGAAAGCCCGGTCGATTCCGGCAAATCGTCTGTCGACGTCGCTTCAAACGAATGAGCAAAAATCAGCCAGATACAGCTAAAAATAAACCCGAAAATTCCCAGCAGAGTCGCCTGCGGCGTTTCGTAAGCAAAAAACTCTTCCGTTCCCTTGTTGAGTTCAAAGAACAGATACAGCCCCGCCAGCGTTATTATCGCGGTTGGAATCAAGCCCAAAAGCCAAAAATGAATCGAACGCCCCTGCTCAAATTCAATAATATACGGGTTTTCCAAATCGGCATTCGATTCCGCTCTGCCCCACTGAGGCGGGCGCCAGGACTGCGCTTCCACCAAACGATACCGCAGTCGGGCAGCATGAGACGAAAGCCACGCGGTTATTGTCGCCAACGCAAAAACAAGCGTCAACGCCGCCAGCGTCGTTCCGGAAATGCCTTTTATTACGCACGATCCGGCAAACGCCCCAATCGTGGCAAGACCCAGGAAAACCGTTGCGGTCAAACACAACCCCGTATAGGCTCCATCTCCCCCGCGAACGGGCTTTTTGTTATCTAAACTGGATAAATCACTCATGTTATTAATGTCAATTAGTACAGCTAAGACGCTACTAAAATATTACCTATCTTATGTAGTATAGCATAAATTCTCAAATTTTAAAGACTCTGCCCTAAAAAATCTTTGATATTTTGAAAAGTATTTTATTTCTTTTACGAGATTTAGAGCGTTTTGTTCGAAGATTGGGAGAAAAATATTTATATTTAACAGAGAATTATTTAACAATATTTTATTTGAATAAAAAATGACTTAACATCTATCTCTGTACCACGCTTGCGTAATTACTAATCACTAATTACTCATTCCGAATTAAAAAAACGGGCGGAAGATCTCTCTTCCGTCCGTTTTTTTAATTTAGCGTTTTCAGGTCATTAGAAAATGCCCATCGCTTCGAGGCTGTATTTGACGATCAAACCAGCGGCAACAACGGAGACCATAGACATCAACTTGATGATGATGTTCAAAGACGGACCAGTGGTGTCTTTGAAGGGGTCGCCAACGGTGTCGCCGACAACGGTAGCTTTGTGAACGTCAGACTTCTTGCCCAAGCCTTCTCCGAGAGCGCCGGTTTCGACGTACTTCTTGGCGTTGTCCCATGCGCCGCCAGCGTTCGCCATGTAAACGGCAACGCAGAAGCCAGAGGTCAGAGCGCCGACCAGCAAGCCGATAACGCCAGTAACGCCAAGGAAGAATCCGACAACCAGAGGCAGAGCCAAACCGAGCAGAGCCGGCATGATCATTTCCTTCTGAGCAGCCTGAGTTGAAATGGCAACCGGGCGTTTGTAGTCCGGCTTGGCTTTGTATTCCATAATGCCC
The DNA here is from genome assembly GCA_045651945.1 of Thermoguttaceae bacterium. Classification (GTDB taxonomy): domain Bacteria; phylum Planctomycetota; class Planctomycetia; order Pirellulales; family Thermoguttaceae; genus RUG11551. The sequence goes on along the minus strand of JAZRTH010000928.1, from coordinate 1,810 downwards.
GGGATTTCGCGGAACTGACGGCGAACTTCCAGAACCATGCCGTTCGCAGCGCGACCAACGGCGAGCATCGTCAAAGCGCCGAATACGAAGACCGCCATAGCGCCCATGAACGCGCCGACGAGTACTTTCGGGTTAAGGAGGTTGCAGGAGTAGAAGTTCATCCAGTCCATCATGTTGGCGGACTTGACGGAAACCATGTCGGCTTTGTCTTCAACGGTGAACGGAACGAACGGAATGACTTCAGCAGAAGCTTCGTCAATCAGAGCGGGACCCTTCTTTGTATCCAGAGCTTTCCAGGCGGCGTTGGAGTAAGCCCAGGTGATTTCGTCGCCAGCTTTGACGGCAACCGGTTTGCCTTCAGCGTCTTTCAGATACGGCAGTTCAGCGTCAGCGGCGAACTTGGCGCCCTTGTAAATCGGGGCGTCGTCGCGCGGATTGGAAGCCTGATCCGGCATGACGAGGTAGGTTTCCGGGAACCATTCGGAAGTAGCGGCTTTGCGAGCTTCTTCGGTCGCGGCTTTACCAGCGTAGTAAACGACGAACTTGTCAGAAACCTTGTAGAAACCAGCCTGTTCAGCAGTGGCTTCGTTGTTTTCCAACTGTTTGACAGCGGTGTCGCCCCAGCGTTCAAAACCAACGCGGACTTCTTCGACGTAAGCAGCCAGAAGAGCCAGAGCGGTCAGAGCGGCAGAACCAATAGCAAATCCCTTGCCAGTAGCGGCAGTGGTGTTTCCGAGGGAGTCCAGAGCGTCAGTGCGCTGACGAACTTCCGGCGGAAGTTCGGACATTTCAGCGTTTCCGCCAGCGTTGTCAGCAATCGGACCGTAAGCGTCCGTCGCCAGAGTAACGCCCAGCGTAGAAAGCATACCGACGGCGGCGATGCCGACGCCGTACAGACCCAAAGCGAACAATTTGACGTCGTTGAAAACGCCCTTCGTCGCGCAGGCGAACGCCAGAATCGTGGCAACGCCAACGATAACGACCGGCATCCAGGTGCTGTACATACCTTCAGCAATACCAGCAATAATAACGGTCGCCGGACCGGTCTTGCCTTGTTCAGCAATGTCCTTGGTCGGCTTGAATTCGTAAGATGTGCAGTATTCAGTCCACTTGCCAATGAAGATGCCGGCGAACAGACCAACAACAACGGAGAAACCGATGTATTCAGCCGGAGTGTTCTTCATCATGTAGTAGCCGATAACGACTGACAGAACGGCAATGAAGATTGACGGGATGTTAACGCCCTTGCCCAAAGCCTTGAGCAGCGTACCCTGATCGGCGTTTTCTTCGGTGCGAACCAGGAAGATGCCGAAAATCGACAGAGCGATACCAACGGCAGCCAGAAGAATCGGGAGGAACAGAGCGTTCATCTGATGTTCCATGCTACCCATTTCACCACCCATAGCTGCGAAGGCGGCAACGCCCAACGCGGCGGAGGACAGAATAGAACCGCAGTAGGATTCGTAAAGGTCAGCGCCCATGCCAGCGACGTCGCGAACGTTGTCGCCAACGTTGTCAGCAATGGTGGCGGGGTTGCGCTTGTCGTCTTCCGGAATGCCGGCTTCAACTTTACCGACGAGGTCAGCTCCGACGTCAGCGGCTTTGGTGTAGATACCGCCGCCAACACGAGCGAACCACGCCTGGGTGGAAGCGCCCATGCCGAAGCACAGCATAACAACCGTGATTTCGGTCAAGGACATGGTCCAGCCGTACTGCGGGAAAATCCAGTACAGAGCGCCAAACCAAAGAACAATGTCAATCAAGCCCAAACCGACAACGGTCAGACCCATAACAGCGCCGGAACGGAAGG
>JAZRTH010000927.1:0-1038 GCA_045651945.1 Thermoguttaceae bacterium | reverse complement strand
ATTCGTCAGATGTACGACCCGGAAGCGTTCAGCGTCAACAACATTCCGCCAGTGCGTCCGCGAGTCGCTACCGCCCCGGTTATTAACCGATTCGACATTCGTCAGGACGGCGACTCCGAAAAAGTCGCAGGCGTTCCTCTCAAACTGTTTGCTCAGGAACCCTTTGAAGGCGAAATCCTCAGCGCGGTCTACGGCGCTCAAGGGAAATACGTTGACGTTACCCAGAAGCTCAAAGAACTGCTCAACGGCAAACCCATTGTCTCGCCCGGACGTTACAACGACGTCTTTGGCGGCGACCCGATTAACAACGTCAAAAAGACGCTCAAGATTACCGTCCGATTCAAAGACGGCAGAGCCATGTACTACGAATTCCAGGAAAACGCGACGGTTATTTTGTCGTCTAAATGACCCGCAATCGATGAAAGGCGGTAATGGAGCGACCATCGGGAGCGGAATTACGCAGCGGGCGTTGAGCCCGCCGTTACTCAAAACGCAATTTGCACACGTTTCGGTTCGCCTCCGGCGAACTGCGTAATTCCGTTCGCTCTGCGAACTCCATTACCGCCTTCCATTTTTCTCGCAACTCGCTACTCGCAACTCGCAACTAAAAATCATGAACTATAAAAAACTACTTTCATTACTTATCGCGTTTAACGCATTATTGACCGTTAATCTCGCGTTCGCTCAGGACGAGCCGGCGTGTCCGCTGGGCGATGGCTGGAAGTTTAACGCCTATTTGAGCGACGAGTTCAATCAGGCTGAACTGGACGACGTCAAATGGTTTAACTTCAACCCGATTTGGCGGGGACGAAAACCGGCAATGTTCTGTAAAGAAAACGTCTATCTCAAAGACGGGAAACTCTGTCTTCGGGCGGACGTCGCGCCGGAAGGGTACTATTCAGAGCAGGACAAGAAGAAGGGATACCATACGTTCCGAACTGCCGCAGTGCAAAGCCGGCAGACGGTCTTGTACGGCTATTTTGAAGTCCGCAGCAAGGCGATGAACTCGCGGGCGTCGAGCGCGTTCTGGTTCTATAA